>PMKA01000004.1 GCA_003157575.1 Opitutia bacterium | reverse complement strand
CGGCGCGGGCCTGACCTGGGGCGCGGCCGTGATCAAGTGGTCTTAGTTCGCGGCTGAATTCAGGACGCCATGTACATCATAACCGGAGCATCCCGCGGCATCGGCCAATACCTCTTCAATCGGCTACGATCTGAAGGTGAAGAGGTGGTGGGAACCTATCATTCCACGGCCCCAGCCGTTCCCGATCCCGAGTATTTGTTCCCGGTTGATATCGCGGACACAGAAGAGGTCTTCGGCTGGATAGCGGGACTCCAGCCGCGATTGCGTCAGCTGGTACTGATCAACTGCGCGGGTATCACCTACAATGCTTTTGGGCACAAGGCCGACCCAGCGCGTTGGGAACAGGTGATCAAGGTGAATCTCATCGGATCATTCAATGTGATTCGCGCGGTGCTGCCCGTGATGCGGGCTGCCGGCTACGGTCGCGTGATCAATTTTTCGTCGGTGGTGGCTCAAGCTCCGGTGCCCGGCACCAGCGCATACGCCGCTTCTAAGGCGGCATTGTGGGGGCTAAGCCGCGCCTTAGCGGTCGAGAATGCAAGCAAGGGGATCACGATCAACAATCTGAACCTTGGGTATTTCGACATCGGCATCATCCGCGAAGTGCCCGCGGACCTGCAGCAGTCCGTCAAAGCTCGCATTCCGTCAGGGTCCTTTGGACAGCCCGATCAAATCTATCAGGCCATCAAGTTCATCATTGCTACGGAATACATGAATGGCGCCAGTCTCGATCTAAATGGGGGCATGGTGTGAGTGCTTCGGGAACCGATTCTTGCTCAGTGCCGCTTGCTTTCCGACCTTTCGATCCGAGCAAGGGGCTTGCAGCCCAACGCGAACTCTTCCGCGATTGTTTTCCAGAAGCCGTTGGTCAACCCGCTGAGTCGGAGGAACACTATCGCTGGAAGTTTCAGTCGGCTCCCGGAAGTCTGCCGGCTTACGAGCACGTTGCCTTGCTGGACGGGAATCTAGTCGGCTATTATGCGGCGATTCCTTACCGATACCGTATTGGAGGGCGGATGGTCATTGCCGGGATGGTCTGCGATGTGATGACCGGGACCGCCGCCCGAGGCAAAGGCGTGTTCACCAAGCTCGGTGCCCACGCCCTTGCGCAACTGCAGGCTGCTGGTATCGACTTGGTCACCGGGTACCCGATCCGTCCCGAGGTGATCCCAGGACATCTTAAGGTGGGTTGGAGCATCGTCGCCAAGCTTCCTGTCTACGTGAAGGTGGTGCGAACGGACGCCCTCTTAAGCAGATACAGGCTGGGTCTACTGGCGCCCCTGGCGAATCTGGCGGTGTCTCTCTCTTCACGCATCGCGGCGCTCGGAGGTGCTTCGGGTTACACAGCCAAGGAGATTTCGATTGAGGATCTGCTGACCGCCGCTTGGTACCCGCAGTTTTTGGAACAATGGATGGCCTCGGTCCGCAACGCTCTCTGCAAGGAAGCTCCGTTCATGCGTTGGCGGCTTGGCGCCCCCGGCACGAACTACCGCATATTCCTCGCGCAAACTTCAATCGGTGAGCCGGTAGGGGTCTGCGTCGCCCGGTCAACCTTGCTCCACGGACTGCCGACCATGGCCGTGCTGGATCTGATGCTTCTGCCGCGGCATACGGCCGCTTTTCGCGCCATCGACGGCCAGTTGTTGCGGTGCGCCCGTATTCTGAAATGCGAGCTTATTGCGACCATGATCAGTGCTGCTCATGCTCGCCGCTATGGTTTTTGTCGGGCTCTGTACCTCAAGTCGCCGCATGTCTTCTCCTTCATTGTAAAACGGCTAAGTCCAGCGGTAAAAGACAGGGAAGTACTTCTACCCGAAATGTGGCATACAATGTGGATCGATTCAGATGACTTATGAGCATTGCGGCTTCAATCAGTACGCCAAACTTTCTCACGTTCGATGTTGAGGAGTGGTATATGGGGAATTATAAAGGACTCGACACTTCCCCGTACGTAGGAGCGGCGTCGCGTATAGAGCAAGAGATCGACCGTCTGATTGAGATATGCGCGAAGCACAAGATCCGAGCTACCTGTTTTGTTGTCGGCACTCTCGCGAAAGAGCGACCCGATATTGTCCGAAAACTCGCGGAGGCGGGCCATGAGATTGCTTCCCACAGTTATNNACTTGCGGCGGTCCATCGGGGGTCTGGAGGACATTACTGGTCGCTCGGTGGCCGGCTTCCGCGCGCCGTCCTGGTCGGTTAGGTCCCCGATGCTGCCGTGGTATTACGCGACCTTGGAGGAGTGGGGGATACGCTACTCCTCTTCGGTTTATCCCGGGCACACCTACCTTTACGGCATCGCAGGGTTCCCACAGCAAATTCACAGGCCGTTGATTGATGGAGTGCAGACAGGCGTGACCGAAATTCCACAACGTCTGACGCGGATCTTTGGTAAGGACATCGGATTTTCAGGCGGATTCTATTTTCGGCTGTTTCCGCTGCATTTCATCTTGCATAACATCCGTCGCCTTAATCGCGAGGGAGCGCCTCTCTTCATCTATTTGCACCCTCGTGAGATTGATCCGCGAGCGCCGCGCTTGCCCTTGCGGGGGCTCGACCGCATGATTCACTACTGGGCAGTTGGTTCGTGCGAACAGAAGTTCATTCGATTGCTTCAATCCCTCTCATCCCGTTATGTGACTATGGCCGATTACGTTGCCAGCCTTCCTGCCCCAGATATTCCTTGATCCCTCCCTCATGAGCCGCTCCATCGCCGTCGTCATTCCGTGCTTCAGAGTGCGGAGCCATATTGTGGATGTCGTCCGTGGCATTCCTGATTGGGTCAGCCATATCTTCGTGGTTGACGACGCCTGCCCGGAACAGTCCGGGCGTTTCCTTCAGCAACATTGCCAGGATCCGCGACTGAGACTTGTGTTTCAATCAGTCAATGGAGGCGTGGGAGGAGCAACCATCGCCGGCTACCTGGCGGCGCTTGAGGCCGGCTGCGAAATCGTTGTCAAGATGGATGGTGATGGGCAGATGGATCCTTCGTGCATGGCTCGCCTGCTTCATCCGATCCTCGATGGCCACGCAGATTTCACGAAAGGCAATCGGTTTTACGATTTGCGTGCGCTGCGCCAGATGCCGCTGTTGCGCCGGGTAGGCAACCTAGGTTTGACCCTGCTGACGAAAGCCGCCAGCGGCTTCTGGCACGTTTCGGATCCCACAAATGGCTACACCGCAATTCACCGCACTGCTCTCACTCTGCTCAATCTTGAATCAGTATCGAGGTGTTATTTTTTCGAAAGCAGCATGCTTATCAATCTGAATGTCATCCGGGCCACGGTTATCGATATTCCGATTCCGGCACGCTACGGCAACGAGAAGTCTTCGCTCAACGTCTGGCGCGCGCTCTTTGGGTTTCCACCGCGTTTGGTTCTCGGATTGGTGCACCGCCTGGTCTGGCGGTATTTCATCTACGACATCAACGCTGTAACCATCCTGATGACGGTCGGTTCAATGTTGACGGGAGCTGGCATCGCTTTCGGAGTTTTCCATTGGATTCAGGGTGCCTCGCGTAACGAGCTTCAGAGCATGGGGACAATCGCGCTCGCCATGCTTCCGATCATACTTGGATTTCAAATGCTGCTCCAAGCAATGCTTCTGGATGTGGTGGACAAGCCGGTGTCGCCGCTTAGCCGCCTGTTGCGTGATGATACCCCTGGAAGCGCCCCAGACACTTCTCAAACATGCGCCTGAACTGGCTTGATATCCTAACCTTGACGGCATTCCCGTGTTTCATTGCGTGCGGTCAGATCTTGTTCAAGATAACCTCGTCTGCCGCGAAAGGAAAGGCGTTGGGCTCGGCCGTGGCGATATTCATCGCCCAGCCGGTCTTCTATCTTGCGCTCTGCATTTATGGGGCGGGTACGCTTTTCTGGCTTTGGTTGCTTACGCGATATCCCCTGACTTTGGCTTATCCTTTTGCCGCGATTGCACTTATCGCCGTCCCGCTTTTTGACGTCGTCTTCTTCGGGGCGCGCACAAACCTCTCCTATTGGCTGGGCCTCGCGATGATTGTGACCGGCGTCGTCGTCGTCACCCGCGCGCAAGGGCACTGAGCGCTGGGCTTTCAGGGGGGAGGGAAATTGGTGGCGCAGAGCTGCGGTACGAACGCAGCCAAAACCTCTCGGCACGGCTGAAGCCGCACGTCAAAAGCCTCAAGATCCGGGCGCGTATCTACCACGCGCAGGTGCTTTGCTCCCAGAATGCTATCTGAGCTGACTGGCAGCTTCAGCCCCATGAACTCTGCGAGTCGGGATAGCAGGAAGGTGGGTCCAAGCGGAACCGGGAACATCCTCGGCCGGTGTCCACAGAATTCGCCGATGAGCTCGATCAGCCCGCGCAGAGTGATCGGATCGGGGTGAGCGATGTAATAAGCGCCTTGCATCCGGTCCTGCAGCCCCTTGGAAACGACCTTGCAAAGATCTTCCAGGGCGACTGTCTGCAGCGGCTGCTGCCCGCCGCCGACGAGCGGAACGATTCCCCTGCGAGAAATCACGCTGACGATGTTTCCGCATAACCCACCCGGACCCAAAACCAAGCCAGGACGCAGGATGAGATCTCGCGCTGGATCCAACAGGCCTTCGATCCGGAGCTTGACGCGGCCATACTCGGAGCGTGCTTGCGCATGCGCCGAAAAGCTGGAGAGAAAAGCCAATCGAATCTGACTGCGCCGGCACAGTTCGATGAGCGCCTGTGTTCCGTTCAAGTTGATAACTTCCGAATCTTTTCGCCGGTCGCGAACAAGATGAGCGCAATGCACGAGATGTTGCGCCCCTTGAAAGGCGCGTTCTTCCAGAGCGCGTTCGAGTGCGTACGGAACGTAGTCGACCCCTTCAATCCGTGTCATTGGCGGTGAATGAACGAACGCCCGGACCTGCCAACCGAGGGAGTGAAAATGATACACAAGCCCCCGGCCAATGAACCCGTTGGCTCCTGTGATGGCGATGATGGGTTCAGACACGGCTCAGTGCATTTTGGGCGACGATATGGGCATTGGCCATCAGCGTCATGGTGAGTCCCTTTGCCGGCAAGTAGCGAAAGCCAGACCCGTCTCCGACGTAGACGCGGCGGGTCCCGGACAAACGCCCGCTCGGATTCAGCGTGAACGGTTTGCCCGTATCGTCAAACGGCAGAGTCCCGGCGTAATGGATGCTGCCCCCTTGAGGCGTGTAGATCGTCCGCAGGGGCTGGCAGCCCAAGGAGCGCAGGACAGACTTGAGTTTTCTTTCCCTGGCTGCATTCGTTCGCAGCTCCTCATCCGAAAGCAGATATTGACCAGTCAGCGAATCATTGGTGATCGAGCCCGGATCCTGTCGAATACGCACG
>PMKA01000413.1 GCA_003157575.1 Opitutia bacterium | reverse complement strand
CTGCTCGGCCTGGATGGCGATGTCGGCAGCCGTACCGCCGATACCGCCGGACGGCTGATGCATCATGATCCGCGCGTGTGGGGTGGCGTAACGCTTGCCGCGCGCCCCGGCGCAGAGCAGGAACTGCCCCATGCTGGCGGCCAGGCCGATCGCGACGGTCGACACGTCGTTGGGGATGAACTCCATCGTGTCGTAGATCGCCATTCCCGCGGTGATGGAGCCTCCGGGCGTATTGATGTAGAAAGTGATGTCCTTTCCCGGAGAGTCAGCCTCCATGTAGAGGAGTTTTTCGCAGACGTCCTTCGCCGTATCGTCGGTGACCGCGCCCCAGAGGAAGATTTTTCGCGCCAGGAGGAATTTCCGCTGGATGAGGGTGCCAACCGTCGGCGGGAGTTGTGCAGCCTTGGACTCCTGTTCCGGCTCATCCTCCTCGTCGTCAAGGCGGGCGGGCGGGCATGAATCGCGGAGGCCGGGAAATGATTTCTGCTCGGGCATGATCCGGCAGACTGTGCGAGGCGAGCCGCAGTTGTCCAATGAAAATAGGCTGCCGGCGGTGAAGTCCGTCGTCCTCCCGGTCGGGCAAAAGCCGGCCTAATATCTGCGCGCGTGCTGTGGGTTTTGCCGAAATGTGCCGTTTATTGGTGCATTCTTCCATGGCTGTAACTGCCTTTTCTGCTACGCGTCCGACGCCGATGCGCGTCATTGGCTCATTGCGTCAGCTCTCGCCTGCGCCGATGGTGCTGCCGCGGCTTCAGAGGCTGCTGACGAATCCGAATTCCAGCCTCTTTGACATTGTGGAGCTGGTCCGGCTGGACACCGGATTGACGGCGCGGATCATCCAGATCAGCAACAGCGCGTGGTTTGGCCGCGGAGAGCATTGTCAGACGCTTGAGGAGGCGGTGAACCGCGTGGGGTTTCACCAGGCCCATCAACTGGTGGCGACAGCGGCGGCATCGGCCGTCATTGAGAAGTCGCTGCCGGTCTACGGCCTGGATAGCAAGACGATGTGGCGTTCCTCGGTGGCGTGCGCCTTTGCCGCGGAGTTGCTGGCGGCGCAGATTCGTGAGGACGTTGCGGAAGCTTATACGATCGGATTGTTGCACGCGGTTGGAAAGGTGGCTGTCGACAGCTACTTCCGGGGAAGAATGCCTGTGGTTTCGCTCTCCGACGATGGGTTTCCGCTTGAATACACCGTTTCGGAAAAGGCCCAGCTGGGATTTACGCAGGCTGATGTCGGGGCCTGCATGCTGAAGAACTGGGACTTCGGTCCGCTGGCGGTCGAGGCGATCCGGTCGCAATATGCGCCGTCGGAAGCGCTGCTGCCCTACGACCGGATGGCGGCTGTGATCTACGGAGCGCGCCTGCTCCGCACTGTGGTCTGCCAGGGCGGCGAGGGACAGCCGATCAGGGCGGATGTCGGCGCACTTGACTCGCTGCGCATGACGGAGACGGAGCTCTTTGGGTTCATTCCGGACCTCCGGGCGCTTATGACGAAGGCGCGGCAGATAACGGAAATCCGCTAGGAACCCGTCGGACTTCATCCTCCGTGCTCCTTGGCAAATGGCTGGCGCCATTTGGGACGGACTTACGCGTAGCAGTGCGTGAGACCTAGTTGAGCGGGGTCAGCTGGAGATTCCGCAGTTCGAATGGAAATCCTTCGAGCTGGATGCCGATCTGCCCGGCATGGGGTTCGCACCGCGTGATCTTGTTCTGGCTGACGCCGTTGACGCTGACCAGGACGGTCCGGCCGCGGCAGACGATGTCGACGGAATTCCATTCGCCCAGGGCCTTTTCGGAGACAAGGCCCATACGCTCAAGCTGCGGGGTCGCGGCCCCGGGATCGGAAGAAAGCGTTTCAGCGAACTTCGCGCCTGCCATCGGAAGCAAATCGCCGGCCCTGTTGATCTTCGTCTGAATCTGGAAACAAACCGGCCAGGGTTTTGGGGCGACGGGTCCGGTGGCGATGTGCACCAGCACGCCGCTGTTGCTGTTTTTGGCGGCATCCGCCGGCCAGCGGTATTCGACGTGCAGCCGGTAATTCGCGTAGGAATCTGCGGTGACAAGATAGCCGACGGGTTTGCCTGTCACGGCAAGCACCCCGCCGTCGGTCACATGACAGGTCAGTGCGATGTCCGTCCGGGGATCGGTCGCCAGCTCCCACCCGGTGAGGTCCCTGCCGTTGAAAAGCGCCACCGGGGCGGCTGCACCGGCAATTCCGCACGTGAGGAGAAAAAGGAGGAAGCGACGCATCGCCTGGAAATATAGCATGGAACGGATCCGGCGGAATCACAAAACGACGGCGAGCGCTGCCGAAATGTGAAGTTCGGGACCGTCAGGAGCGGGGGCCGGAGCGGGCCTTCAGCGCCTGGTCGACGACGGCCCGGAGGGACCGGGCTGCGGCGCGCGGATCGGCCGCCGCGCAGATGGCGGAGACCACGGCGATCCCGTCCGCGCCCGCGGCGATCGCGCAGGCGGCGTTCTCCGGCGCGATGCCGCCGATGGCGACGACAGGGCAGGCCAGGCGGCGCCGCAGGGCTGCGAAGCCGGCGGCGCCGAGCGCGGGCGCCGCGTCGTGTTTTGTGCCGGTGGGATAGATGGGGCCGAGCCCGACATAGTCGACTGCGGCGTCCACCGTGACCAGCTGGCTCCCGTCATTGACAGAAAGTCCGATGATCGCGTGCGGCCCGAGAATGGCGCGGGCGGCGGACGGCGCCAGGTCGTCCTGGCCGACGTGCACGCCGCCGGCGACCGCGGCCGCAACCGTATCCAGGAGGCCACGACGGGCGGTGAACTCCGGGTCGGTGACGAGATAGAGGGAGAGATCGAAGCGGGAAGGCATCGGGAGGAATGGACCGGCACGGGTCTGCCTCAGGCGACGATTCTCAGCCGGCGTTGAATTGTCGAGGAATCGAGCTGATACAGCGCGTCGAGAAGATGGAGCTGCAGCGATCCGGGACCGGGGCTCTTCTCCGCGGCAATCTCCCCGGCGATCGCCAGAAACGACAGGCCCGCCGCAACGGCGGCCATGCGGTTCTTCTCCACGGCGAGCGCGGCGCCGACGAGGGCGGTTGCGGTGCAGCCGAGCCCGGTCACCTTTGCCATCAACGGATGCCCGTTGGACAGGCTGATGAGGGAATCGCCATCCGTGACGTAGTCCGTGGCGCCGGTGACCGCCACCACGGCGCCGGTCGCCTTTGCGAGCTGCCGTGCGGGCGCGAGCGCGTCGGCCGATCCCCGGGAGGTGTCGACGCCCCGGGTCTTTTCAGCCGTCGCGCCTGCGAGCACCATGATTTCGCTGGCGTT
>PMKA01000116.1 GCA_003157575.1 Opitutia bacterium | reverse complement strand
AATCCTGACGGGCCGCGCCGGAGCATTGGCGGAGACGGGGAGGGCGAAGCCCGACAGGCTCCTGCTAGCGGTTGATCTCGACCGAGGAGACGCGCATCACCGCGTTGAGCTGGGAGGGGTTGGCCGGATTGGCCGTCAGCGAAAACTGCTCGAGCCCGATGTAGGGGGCGCGTTTTTCAAGCTCTCCATAAAAGTTGAGCAAGGACTGCAGGTCGGCATTGCGCACCGCCACCTGCACCGTGTTCACCGAGAACTGGTTGGTGAGCTCGGTCCCGAGGATTTCGCTCGATGTGCCGTTCCGAACGCCCACCTGATCCGCGATCGTGCTCAATTCGCCCAGCAGGCGNNTTGTCCAGCCACTGCTGCTGCGTCGCCAGCACGGCGGCGTTGGCGCGCCACTCGATCCAGAAGACGCGGGCGTTCCTCACCACGCGGCCCAGCCAGACAATGCCCACCAGGGCGACCAGAACTGTCAGCAGAAGCTTCTCGCGGATATGGCGGCTGAAGAAAAACGATTTCATGACGGCGCCGCAGGCCGCAAAGCCTCGGGTTTGAAGGTGACAGTGAGCGTGAAACGGGTGACGCCGCCGCGATCCGTCGTCTGGCCCAGCTCCACACGGTCGCACGCGGGCAGGTCCTTGAGGGCCGCCTGGTAATTGAAGACGTCCGGCGTCGTGCTTGTCTGGCCTTCGATCTCAAGCACGTAGAGGCCTTTCGTCGATGTGCGAAGGAACTGGATCGTCTTGGGCCGCTTTTCGTTGACGATCTCCATCATCCGGACCGGCATCAGGCGGCGGGTGGACAGTTCCTCGATCCGGTTGGCGAGGTTCTGCCCGGTCTCGATCTTCTGGACGGCCGGGGCCTGCGCCGTGGCGCGCAGCGACTGGCTCCTGAGCCAGAGGCGTCCCCCCTGAAGTCCCAACTGGAGCAAAGCGGCGGCAACGATTGCAGCCACGCTGCCCACGAACGTCCGCCAGAGAAGCAGGTCGCGCGCACGTTCGCGCCGCCGGGCGGCGAGCTCGGCCTTGTCGCGGACATCGATGGCGTCGAGCTGGGCGCTGTCGAAGCGCGAGAGGCGGCCGCCCACGACAAATTCCAGGCCGCTGTCGCCGATCTTCGACGCCGTTTCGGTCGGCGCAGCCACAATCACCGGCGCCGGAAAATCCTTCAGCTGCGCCGTCATCTCCGCCTCGATTGCCGCGCGCTCGTCAGCCGGCGCACCGGCATCGAACGCCCGGGTCCGCACCGACGCAGGCACCGCGTCCCGGCCGTCCCAGCCGATCGTCGTGACGAAATCCGGCCCCGTGAGGAGCAGAGCCTGGGGGCCGGCAGGCGCGAGGCCCAGGCATGCGGCAAAGGCCGGGAGCACCACGTCGGCATCGGCCCAGGCTTCCGCATCCTCCACGGTGAACTTGCGCCGGTAGGCCGCATACACGAGCACCCTGTCCGCCCCCGGAACCGCGAAATACCCGTAGCAGAGCTGGGCGGCGGAAAATGGCGTGAGCCCTTCCAGCGCGAGCTCCACCTGCGCGGGGATCCCGTCCGGCAGGGTCCCCGCCGCAAGGGGCACCGCACGCACGAAGAAGGCGTGATCCGGCAGGAGCACGGCTCTCTTCTGTGCGGGAGCGGACGGCTTAAGATTCTGCAGGATGCTCATTGCGGTGCAGGTTGGGACGTGGAGGAAGGCGCAACGATTTCATCATTCTCGCGAATTTCGAGCAGGGTAAAGGGATAATTTAACGCCGCCTGGGTCTGGCTGCCGGACGATGTCGTCGTATTTGTGCTGTTTGTGGCCGTCGCGGAGGCATCGGTCGACTGCGATGTATTCTGCGCCGCCGTGGAATCGTTGGTCGCCGTCGAACTCGTCGAGGTTTCGGCGGTCGTGGTCTGGTCCGGCGGCGGAAGCTGGGCTCCGCCGGATGTGGTGACAACCGCGCTCACCCGGAAGGCCGTCTGGCCCTCGCGCACCGACACATTCACGCGAAGGCAGCGCACCTGGGTGCCAAGGCGGGATGACGCCGCCTGCCCAAGGAGCCCGGTCACCTCCTGCGTGTTGCTGAAATAGGGCGGCCCCTGGCGCGTTGTCGTTGTCCCGAGTCCGGCGAGATAGTCGGCGATCGTCTTCATGCTTGCCTCATCGTATTCGCCGAACGCGGCCAGGGTCGTCATCTTTGCCGAGTTGATGTTGGGCTGGCTGAAGTCGAGGAGCGACACGCTGTCCGTGAAACTCCTCCAGAGATCGTTGGGGCGGCCGTTCTCATCGTAAAACTTGTCCCGCACATACTGGATGGACGCGAGTTCGGCGAACGAATGCAGCGAGCGGGCCGGAGGATCGTGCGGAATGGCGGCGCGTTCGTAGTCGGTCGCGCGTGCGCTGAACGAATTCGCCGGCTCGTAGCCCTGCTGCATCCACACCAGCAGCGCATCCGCCATCTGCTCGGCCTCGGGCTGCTTCTGCCCCAGCAGGACGAACAGGTCCCGCAGCGTCGGGAAATCGACGTGTGTGAGCGGGATCTTGCCGCTTTCATCCTCCAACCCGACCTCGACGCTCAGGCCTTCCGGCGCTTCATATCCCGCGAAGTCGAGCGGGCTCCCCCATCCTTCCGCCGGGCTGTGCAGGCCGCTGTTGGCCGTCTGGAATTCCTGGAGGACGCCGAGGACCGTCTCGAGCGCGGAATATGCGTGCACGCGCAGCCGGTTCGCGCGGGCCACACGGGCGTCCGCCAGCAGGTCGACCGACGCCTTCTCAAGGTATTTCGTCAATGCGAACGCGGTCAGCAGAAGCGTCATCAACACCAGAAGAATGACCGAACCCGCACGCCTCCGGTTCCAGCGGGCTGCAGCAGGCTCCATGTTGGGATTCGGGCGCGCCATGGTCAGAAGAACGGCAGGGCCTGGGTTTTGGCCGGCACGGTCACAATGGTGTCCCTCGTCATGTTTTGGTAGGTGAAATGCAGGCGCAGTCGCGTGGGCAGCATCCACTGGCCGTTGTTGTCCCGCTGCAGCGTCTGGTAGTTCTGCCAGCTGTTGAAGGAGGCGTTGTAATAGTCGTAGCTCAGGCCGGTGACGAGGGGGGTGAGCACCGTCGCGCGCGGCGGCTCGTCGGCGAAATGCTGCTCCAACCGCGAATGCCAGTAGATCACCAGCCCCTGATCCTGGCGAACGCCCAGCGCACACACTACATCGGGAAGCGGCGCCTCCGGCCACGGGAACACCCGGCTGCCCGCCGGCAGCTCGAACGTCAGCAACGTGGACGTCGGACCGTCCGGCAGCCGGACATCCTGGACCGCGAGCGCCTGAACGCCCCGGACAGTCGGCACCGCAGTCCCATGGAGCGTCTCCTCCACAAAACGGGTCACTGCGCGCACATGCTGGTCGAACAGGCGCACGTCGGCGCCGCGGCCCCAAAGCTCTCCCATCGAGAAGATGAACTGGTTCATCGCCGCCAGGAGCAGGCCGACCAGCGCCAGGGAGAGCAGAAGCTCCAGAAGGGTGAAACCCGCGAGGTTTTTTGATCTTCGGTTTTTGGTTTCCGATTGCCGATCCCCTTCCGCCGAAACGCGCGCCTTTTTGGCCGGTTCCTCCAACTCCGGGCCGGCCTCACCGAAGTCGGCTTCAGCCGGCCAGGAGGCCTTGCGCCCGCCCTTTCGGCGCCAATCAGAGATCGGAAAGCCAAAGTCGAAAATCATGGCGCCGCCCCCTGCATCTCAAGGATGCGCTGTTTGACCTGATCGAGGAGTTTCGTCCGCTCGACGGGATCGGACCATGTCGGCCGGAGCAGCATGAATGTCTGGCTCGTATGGAAGTTCTGAGGCCTTGCCGGATCGACGATGTCGCAGGTCCATGTGACCGAGAAGAGATCCACGGTGTCGGTGGCTGCGATGTCCGCCTGCCAATGGGCGTGTTTATTGGTGCCGAGATCGAGATCGCCGCCGTCCGTGGCTTTCTGCCGGTCCGGCTCCGCCAGCAGGGCGGCCCGCACAAAGCGGAGGTCCGCGTCGTATTCGTTCTGGCGGCCGGCCGCATGGTAGGCGTTCAGGGCATTTACGTAAGTCGCGCCAAGCACGACGGCCGCCATCGCAAAAATTGCGAGGGCGACGAGGACTTCAAGAAGGGTGAAAGCGGAAAGCGGAAAACTGAAAACTGAAAGGGGGCCAGAACACGACAAGGCCGTCGTGCCTCCATGTTGCGCGCGCCCGCCCGCCGCCTCCGGCAAAGCGCATGCGCCGCGGTTTTCCGTCATGCGAGACTGGATCTTCGCCCTCACGATTTGGTTTCCGTTTTCTCGAGCACCGGTGCGCAGGTCCATGGATCGATGCCGGCCTGCCACGCGGTCGATCCGATCCGGAATTGCACCCGGAAGGCCATGCACGTGCCGTCCGGATAAAACACGACGTGCGAAACCTCCTGCGTCTCCACGACACGCCCGGCGATCAGGATAAGGCTGCCCCCCTTGGCCGCCTGAAGGAATTGCACGCTGACGTCGCCATGCGTGGTATCCAGCGCGGCGCTGTCAGTCTGCTGGCCGTTGCTCCAGACGAGTCTTTTCGCCTTGGAATCGAATGAAAGGCTTGTGTCGCTCTCGCTCAACGACGCGAGCTTCTGGGCAGAGCGGCAGGCCTGCCAGAAAACCTCGTCGGGGGCCGGATGGTCGTTGTCGAAAGCTCTGGAGATCCCCACGGCAAGCACCCCGCTGATCAGGCCCATGAGCGCGAGGACCAGCAGGATTTCCAGCAAAGTGAACGCTGAGGTCTTTGCCGTCGGCGAACGCCTACCAGTTGCCGATGTCGTCGTCAGTGCCATCGATCTTGTCGGGCCCCTTCGACCACAGGTCGTAGGAGTTCTTGTTCTTCACGCCGGGATAACGGTACTGATACGGCTCGCCCCACGGGTCGGTGGGAATCTTGCTTTCGTTGAGGTACGGTCCGCGCCACCGGTCTGCCTTGTTGGCCGGCGCAGCGATCAACGCCTGCAACCCCTCCGCCGTCGTCGGGTAGTCGCCCATGTGGATCTTGAAGACGCTCAACGGCGCCTGCATGCTCTGCTTCACAAACAACCTCGTGATGTCCGTCTGGCTCGACGAGAAGATGTTGCCGACGTTGGTGACGGCGAGGCCGACCAGCATTCCGATGATTGCAAGGACGACGAGAATTTCCAGAAGCGTGAACGCCTCGTTGGTCCGTTGGGAGATGCGGGAGAAATGGCGGGACGCAGGCTTCATGGCAGGAGAGTTAAACGCCAGGGGCTGGTATTTGTCGAGTCCGGGCGGTGGTTCAGACGCCGAAAAGAGCCAACGGTTTCTTCCGAAATCGTTTTGTCCAAGCCTGACGATCCACGCCCGGAAATAGTCCATGCAAGATGTTGGAGCCTGCTTGCAGGCGATCAGAAGCGGTCGCTTGCGAGCAAGCTCCTACAATTTGACAATACCCTGTAGGAGCCTGCTTGCAGGCGATCAGAAGATTCGCCCGCGAGCAAGCTCCTACAACTGGCACGAGGCCGGCCTATACCTCCGCTGCTGACAGCCAGCGGAACCGCACGATTTGAAACCGGCGGCCGTAGACCCGGTTGGTTTCGTTCAGGCCGGTCGCGGCCTCGGGTGGATCGGCGCGGTCGACATAATCCGGCACGCGTTGCACAACCGCCTCGCACCACACGCGGCATTCGGTGGCGCCCGTCGCGGGGTTCGACGCATCTCCGTAGGCCCGCACCAGGAAGGTGTCGGAGCGCGCCGTCAGGGCCGGTCCGAGAACCGCCAGCACGTCGGCCTGCGAAAGCCAGCCCGGGGCGAGTGTCGACACATGGCCTTGCGACGCCGCCGGCCACGGCAGGGCGGGACTCGGTCCCGCGGTGGCCGGCAGGCCGGAGGCGGGAGCGAGCGACGGAGGCGGATTGACCGTGCGGTCGAGGGCTGATTGCAGCAGGCCGCACAGGCGCGCGCTTTCGCTCCCACCGGTCAAAGGACGGTTGACGAATTCCGCGAGCGAGCGAAACGGACCATGGGCGCGAATTGCGTCCACCACGGCGGTCGCGAGGCGCTGCACCTCTGTCGCGCTGAGCGTACGGTAACCGCACCAGCCATCGGTTGCGCCGCCGTTTGTCACGGGGCTGCGCAGAAACGCGTTCGCCACCGTCTCCACATGCGCCGTCGTCGTCCCCGGGGCGGTCCAGGCAAGGCTCTGTCCGTTGAGCGAGGCGAACAGCGCCTGCCAGGCCGCCACCGAGGTCGAGTTGATGTTGAACGGCCCGTTGACGAGCAGATGGGCGGCAGCCGTGTCGTAATTCAGCACCGCGCCTGCTTCCGGCGGGCCGAATCCGTTGGAATAGCAGACCAGCCTCCGGTTGGGAATCGCCGCCGGGAAAGAGCTGGTCCCGGCGGGCAGTGTGGAGAAGAAGAACCCGTCCCAGAGCGCCCGGTTGAGGAGGTAGTTGAAATCGGGCGTTCCGTCGGGCGTATGGGGATCGGCATAAGAATGGCCCACCGTGCAGCCCGCCCCGGTGTTGACCGGCTGAAGATTGGCGTGCTGCAGCTGGGCGAGCGAGTGCAGGTCCGCGCACGGAAGGTCAAAGAGCGTGGCAAACTGCTGGCCGCCGCAGACGGCGCGATGGCTGGGCCCCCAGTAGACGTCGTTCGCGCCAAGGCAGGTGTTGTCGTCGCCACCCAGCGGAGTCGCAGCATCGTACTGCGGATTGCGCCCCCATGCCGCGAGCGGGCCGATCTCCGTGGCTCGAAGATTGAATCCCGCCAGCCAGCGCAGACCGTGGGAGTCGTCGGGCGAGTTGCGGGTGCTGTCGGAAAGACGCAACCCGATCCGCACCGGCGCGCCCAGAAACGGCATCGATCCGGAACAATCCGGGGCGTTGGCCGCACAGCCGGTCACTTCCTGAAGACGCGTCCCGTCGCCGAAGGAGAATTCAAATCCCGCCGTGCTCCCGCCAACCCGCACGCGCATCGCCGGGGCAGACGGATCCGCAGCAGCAGCCAGGTCGGCGAACGCACAGCTCGTTTCGGAGTACCCGGCGGCCAGCGTCAGACCGGCGCCGGGGGGATAGGGAATCTGCCCGTCGGACGCGGCCATCGTGAACACCCTCGCCTCTCCTGGGAGAAAGCCGGCCTGGGGAATCCGCAGCGACAACTCCCCGCCCAGCAGCTGCGCCGGCGTGCCCGAGACTGCAGGTGCGCCTGCGACACCAGGCGGATTCTGCAATTCGACGGCACCGTCCTGCCGCCATGTCAGGCGGTAGTCGGCCGGCGCGAGTGAAACGCTGTAGGGATTGCCCAGAACAACCATCGGCCGGAACAGGAGTCGGAATTTCCCGTTGACGCGGCTGCCGCCCCACACGACCTGCGCAAGCACGACGAGGGGATGAACCCCGTGCTGCGTTGGCGAAGATGCGCGCGGCTGGACCTGCCGGCTGCCATCAACCAAAGCCGGGCGCAATTGGTAATAGGAGCGCACGAGAGCCCAGGCCGGGCCGCCGGGAAACACCGGTCCGTCCGGGACGCCCGCTCCCGCATCCAGCCCTCGTGTGAGGTCCTTTTTCAAACCGCCGTTCGCAACGTTCGCCAGCACGCCAAGCGAGCAGGTGGTCAGGTCGTGGAACCGGTCGCGCACCGTCACAAGGCTGAAGGTGGAGTCGGAATAGACGATCTGTTCGGGGGCGAGGACCCGCGCGAGGCGTCCGCGCAGGGAGGCGCCGGCTGCCGTCCCTCCCTTTGCCACGGAATACGTCGCGAAGCCGCTCGCGAGCTGCTCGATGCCGGACTGCTGTGCCGACATGAACTCCAGAAGGTTGTCCGCCGTGCCGGCCACCGCCCCGGCGTACGGATTAACGAGGTTAAATTTCGCCTTCACACCCTCGTCGCCCACCCACCAGGCGTAGTGGCCGACCACATACGGTCCATCGAAGCCGGGGAGGCCCGCGGCGCTCAGCGGGCGGCGTCCGAGCTTGACGCACTGCGCCGACGTTCCGGCCGGCGTGCGCAACAGCCAGACCGACTCGTTGCCCGGGGCGGGATCGGCCGCCGGCGAAAGATCCGGAGTGAACGCGAGAGGATCGGTCTCGTTCCCGCTGACAAGCCACGTGAGCGGGGCGCGCGACGTGGACGCGGCGTCCCAGACTCCGGTCCAGTAAGGATTGCCGGTGGATTCCGGCAGGATGTCCGCGCGCGCGGTTGCGCGCGTGTCGGCGCCCGCGAACCGCTGAAGCCTTCCGATGGCAGCGTGGAGAGCCAGCAGGGCGTTCTGACGGGCTTCCTGTTCCCTGCGCACGTTGCCGCCAACCGCCGTTTCGATCCGCGTGAGCGTCGCCAGGCTCAGCACGAGCAGCACCACGAACGCCATCAGCGTGATGGTGATCAGCAGGGCGAAACCGCCGCGCGGACAGCCGGACTGCGACGCGACGCGCTTCGATACTCCGTCGCGGTTCATGCATGATTTCGCAGTTGAGGCTATAGCCACTCGCTCACGCTCGCGGCTACCGGAGGCGACATCCGCTTGCTCACGCTCGCGGCTACTGGAGGCAAAATCCACTCGCTCACGCTCGCGGCTACCAGAGGCGACGTCCGCCTGCTCAAGCTCGCAGCTACGAGGAGCGGAAGCCTCAACTGCGGAATCCAGGTCAGTGCGAAAGGAGGTCATGGGACGCGCCACGGGGCGCCCACTCCGATCAGGCGCCTCCCTTCCGCCGTCAACAAACGATTCTCCTCCCGCGCCATCCGAAGGGCCATTGCTCGCGGGGAATCGGCGATGCGCCGGAGGGCTTTCCATCCGGTGCAACAAAAAGGCCGCACGGCTTGCACCGTGCGACCATTGACCCGGCAATACCCCCGAAAGACCCGCCGCAAGGCGGATGCCGTCTCAACCGTGTTTCTCGAAATCGAACACCTCGCTCGCCTTAACCAGCACGGCCCTGCCCTTGGAGGTCGGCGGCGTGAATTTCCACTGGCCCAGCGACTCGATCGCGAGCGCTGTCAGGACGCTGTTGTCCTTGGGTGAGACGGTCGGCATGCGAACCAACCCGTTTTCGTCGATGTAAAACTCGACCGTCACGGCGCCCTTGACCCCCTTGTCGGCCAGAGCCGTCGGATATTTTGGCGTTACAACGGAGACCGGCTCGGGAATCTTGTCCAGGCTCTGAAGCGGGCAGGGTTTGTAGACGTAGCCTCCTTTAAGAATGCTCAGAAACCGCCCTTCAATGACATCGGAAAGCGACGCAAGCGTCACCACAACCCCCGACGCCTTGAAGTCGAATTCGAGTTCGGTGTTGATGCCGACCGCCTCGTCCCACAGGCGGGCCGGCTCAAACCTCCACTGCTTGATCGCGACCACGGCGGCTTCCGCGAACGCCGGCTGGGTGTAGCCGACCACGAGCCAGTCAAGGAGTTTGCCCTTCTCGTCCGTGCTGATGACGATCCGTGCCTTCCCTTCCATCACGCCCACCTCCAGGAGGTGGCTGGGATAGACCGGGTTGACAGTCTGAAGAATTTTCATCGACTGCCATCCCGCCGTTGAGGACGCGTCCTGTCCAAGGAGACTGCCGAACAGCAGCGCTCCGAAGGTCATAATATTAAGAATGGATGTTTTCATGATCGAATGTGGCTGCTCAGGAAGACACCAGCGGCCTCCACATCCCTTCACGTGCGGCGAAATATATTCCGCCCCCCCCCCCTTCGGCCGGAGATGTCGGCGCGCTGAAATTCCACCACGGGGCCTCGCACGCAGGCGGGCGATTCTCTTCTCGTTGATCCGCTTGCCGCGCCGAGCGGGCGACCTCCCCTGGTATCCCCGCCCGGACTTGAANNTTTAGGAAACCGCTGCTCTATCCAGTTGAGCTACGGGGACAGGCGACAAGGAGGGACCCGCCACCCTGGAAAAGTCCGGAAACCGGCGGATCAGGCCATGAGCTCTACCCTGTCATCGCCTCAGGGCAAATCAGATCTTGAGCATTCGGATTGCCCTGACTTCACGCTTTCGGATCAGACGATAACTCCGCCGCAGCCTGGGCGTGAGCACGCGCACGCCGCGGAGGATCTCCGGTGGATAGTCCGCGAGGTTTCCCGTCACTTCGCGGATGGCAGCACGCTCCGGAGTTTCGCCTGCAGGCGCTTCCGGTCGAAGGGCTTCTGGAGGAACCCGGCCAGCTTCTTGCCGGCGAAGCGGTCGATCGTGTCGGTCTCGGTGAATCCGCTCATCAGAATCACGGGCACGTCGGGATTGATCCGGTGGATTTCGCGATACGTTTCCTCGCCATCCATGTGCGGCATGGTGAGGTCGAGCAGCACAAGACACAGCTTCCCCGCGTGTTCGCGAAACAAGCGAAGCCCCTCGACGCCGTCGGAGGCGGTGATCGGCGCGAACCCGAGGCTCTCGAGCGTGCGGGCCGTCACCGCCCGCACCGTTTCCTCGTCGTCGACGATCAGGGCCAGGCCCGACCCGCGCCACGCGGACTCCTCGTCGCCGGGCTTGTCCTCCGGACGGGTTCCGTCCTCGATCGCCGGGAACAGCAGCTTGAAGGTCGTGCCGCGCCCCGCCTCGCTGTAGACCTTGATCGTGCCGTGGTGGGCGCGCACGATGCCGAGCACGGCGGCGAGCCCGAGGCCGTGGCCGGCAAACTTGGTTGTGTAGAACGGCTCGAATATGCGGGACTTCACCTCCGGGGACATGCCGCAGCCGTTGTCGTTGATCTCGATGAAGACGTAGTCGCCGATCGCCAGACCGGGGGCGAGAAACGTCTCTTCAAGGTATTGGCGGTCGACGCGCATGATGCCGGTGCTGACCCGGATGAGGCCGCTCCGCGCGCCGATGGCGTCGGACGCGTTGATGACGAGGTTCATGACGATCTGCCTGATCTGGGTGGGATCGGCGAGGATCGCGGGCAACGGCCGGTGCAGATCGAGTTTGAGCACGCATTTTTTGCTGATCGAAACCTGGAGGAGCTGCGTCGTGTCCTCGACCAGCGAGCTCAGGTCGGTCCTGACCGCCGCAAGCTGGCTCCGGCCCGCATAGGCGAGCATCTCCTTGCACAACTCCGCGGCGCGGACGGCCGCGTTCTCGATCTGGCCCAGCGTATGGTGCGCCGGCGAGCTGTCCGGCAACTCGAGCCGCGCAAGGCTGGCGTTGCCGAGCATCGCAGTCAGCAGGTTGTTAAAATCGTGCGCGATGCCGCCGGCAAGCACGCCCAGGCTTTCGAGCTTCTGAGCCTGGAGCATCCGACGCTCCGTCTCCATCCGGTCGACCTCCGCCTGTTTCTGGCTGGAAATGTCGCGGATGATCGTGGAAAGAAACGCCGGTCTGCCGTCGTCATCGCGATGCACGAGCAGCAACTGCGACACGGGAAACTCGCGGCCATCCCGGTCGAGCATGGCCGTCTCCCGATGCCAGAAGCCTTGCTCCATCGCGCCGGGGACCGCCTCCTGCAACAAAAGACGAACGACCCATTCGGGATAATGATCGGAGAGCGGGCGGCCGCGGGCGCAGGCGAGGTCGGCCTCGGGCCGGAGGCGCAGCAGGGCTCCGTTTTCGTAAATGGTCCTTCCGTCCAGATCCATCGTGGCGATGTAGTCGGTGGTCGCCTCGATGATCTCAAGCAGGCGGTGCCGCTCGGCCTCGGCGCGCTTGCGCTCGGTGACGTCGATGTGCGTTCCCGATACGCGCAACGGACGGCCGCTTTCATCGCGTTCGACAACCGACCCGCGCGTCAGCACCCATTTCCATCCGCCGTCCTTCGTGCGCAGCCGGTGTTCGGCCTCGTAAAACGGTGTCTGTCCCTGGAGATGGGCGTCGAGTGCCCCGGTCACCCGGTCCAGATCCTCCGGGTGGATCAAGTTCTGCCAGGAACGTTCATGCGGCTCCACCTCCTCCAGCGTGTAGCCCAGCATCTCCGTCCACCGCCGGTTGAAGGTGAGCCGGCCCGATGCGATGTCGCGATCCCACACGCCAAGCTGCGCCCCGACGATGACCCGGTCCATGCGAGCCTCGTTCGCAGCAAGCTTGATCTCCGCCCGGGCGCGCCTCGTCACATTCGCCCCGAGCCCCAACCCGACGCCGACCGCAGCCAGGTCGAAGAGCACGAAATCGACCGAAAGATGGGTCGGCGCGTCGTTGATGCGCAATGCCAAAAGCCCCGTCAGCGTCATTCCGGACGTCGCCAGCGCGGCCCCTGGAAGACCGTGCTTGAGGCAAATCCAGATGAGCGGAAGAAAACAAAGGTAGAAAGCATGATAATCGAGCAAGCAGCTTGTGCTGAATACAATCCACATGCATGCAGGCAGGGCGACGACCTGGGCGGCGATCTCGGCCCATCTTCGCGGCGCCCATTGGCGGAAGCTGGGCGCCGACTTCCCGCGAACCATTGGAGCGGCGAAAACCATGATCACCGGCACGATCGTGAGAATGCCGTTCTCGTCGCTGATCCACCACCGGACAGTCAACGGGAGCGACTGGCCGGGCGCGACCAGCCCGCCCAGCTGAAGCAGCCAGCCGCAGACGATGGACGGCAGGACGGGGGCGGCGCCCGTCGCAAGCGTAAGGAGCAACGTATCCCGGAAGTTGCGGAGCAGGGGCACCGGCCCGACGAGGCGTCTGATGCACCATGCGATCCCCGCATAATTGGCGGTAAACACCACCGGCATCAGCAACTTCAACCACCAGACCGGGAAGACCGGAGCGACGAAGCCCGTCAGCAGATTGGCCGCCAGGACAACCGGGAAGAATCTCGGGCCCAGAAGCGTCAGAAGCGCAAGAGCGAGCCCGCTCGACGGATTCCAGAAGAACTGCCGGGGATCGAATTCTAGAAAGCTGGCGACAAGACAAGTCGCAACATGCAGGACGCAGTAGATTGCACACGCAAGGTTAGTACGGTCCGCCGGGGCAGGCTTCATATCTGTAAACTAAAGAGGCGCCGTAGTTTCCAAAGACACACGCCTGAGCACAAGGCGTAAGCTGCCCCGCCGATAATTAGTCTGCCGGACTAATCAACTGCATTATCTTTTCGCATAGGTGCGTGCAGCGCAGTTTCGACTCGCTGTTGCGCACGGCCATCGCATAGGCGGCGGGCTCTCCCACGAGAAACACCTTCTTCTTCCCGCGGGTCAACGCGGTGTAGAGAAGGTTGCGCTGGAGCATCACGAAATGGCCCTTGAGAAGCGGAACGATGACCACCGGGTATTCGCTGCCCTGGCTTTTGTGGATGCTGATGCAATAGGCGAGCGCAACGTCTCCAAAATCCCCCCGTGCAAACGATTGGCGCTCGCCGTCGAAGTCGGCCGTGAGGCCGCCCGCACCGGAATCGACGGACACGACAACGCCGATGTCGCCGTTGAACAGGCCGCGGTCGTAGTTGTTGCGAAGCTGGATCAGCTTGTCGCCGGCGCGAAATTCTCCCGCGACGGTGCGCAGACCGCCGCCGACCTGTCCGGGGTTGAGCGCCGCCTGGAGCTGCTGGTTGAGATTGGCGACGCCGGCCACGCCCTTGTGCATGGGGGCCAGCACCTGCACGTCGTTGACCGGATTCAGCCACCGGTAGTGTTTGGGAATGAAGTCGGTGCAAAGCGCCAGGACCTTCTTCAGGCAGTCCTCGGCGGAATCGGCTGCCACAAAATGAAGATCGTCCCCGGGCCTCAGTCCGCCGATGTCGCCAGCCGTGGGCGGAGGCTGCGGATCGCCGCTGTTGATCGCGTGGGCGGTGGTGACGATGAGACTCTGCCCCTGCTGGCGGAAGATGACCAAGAGGCGGGTCACGGGAATTCCGGGTGCCGGAGGCCGGGAACCGGAAGGGTCGGAGGGACCGGACACGCGCTGATCGTTTAGCAGGTCGCCGGCTTGTGACCGCTCAGGGACGCCGGCCGCGAGCAAGCCTCCCACCGCGATCAGATCCTTCAGCACGTTGCCGGCGCCGACGGAGGGAAGCTGGTCGATGTCACCCACCAGCAGCAGGTGGGCGCGCGACGGCACGGCGGCAAACAAGGCCGCGGCCAGGCGGGAGTCCAGCATCGACGCCTCGTCCACGATCAGGAAATCCGTCGCAAGAGGGTTCCGTTCGTTGACGGTGAAGCCTCCCTTTGCGGCGTCGAATTTCAGGAGACGGTGGATTGTCGAGGCGAATCCCCCCGTGGTTGATGCGAGCCTCTGGGCCGCCCGGCCGGTGGGAGCGGCGAGGTGCACCCTCACGTGCTTGGCCTTCAGGATGTCGACGAGAGCCCGGAGAATCGTGGTCTTTCCGGTGCCCGGGCCACCGGTCAGAATGCTGAGCTTGTGGGCGAGGGCGCGTTGCACCGCGGTCGCCTGCAGTTCCTGGAACGCAAACCCCGCCCGCTTTTGAGCCCAGTCGACGGCGGCGCCGATCTTGATGGGAGGCAGGCCGGACCCGGTCCGCACGATGCGCACGACGGCGCCCGCGATCTTCTGTTCGGCACGGTCGTTGGCAGGCAGCTGGAGGATGGCGGTCCCCGGCTGGCCGGGGGCGGCGTCCGCGGCTGCGGCGGGCGGGTGGCGGACAAGCTGGCCCGCCTTGACGAGGGCGTCGATCCGCGCCGCGGTGAGTTCGCGCAACGTCTGCAGCAGCTCGGCCGCGTGGTCGCACAGGTCCGCTTCAGGCGCGGCGGTATGCCCGTCCTCCTGCAGCGTCTCCAGCGCATAAAGTATCCCGGCGTCGAGCCGGGGCGGCGCGTCGTTGGCAAAACCGAGATTGATCGCGATCCGGTCCGCGGTCTTGAAACCGATGCCCTCGATTTCCCGCGCCACCCGGTACGGCTCCGCGAGAAGCACGGCCTTCGCCTGGCTGCCGTAGCGGTTCACGAGCTTCACGCACTGCGACGTGGTGACGCCGTAGGTCTGGAGG
>PMKA01000450.1 GCA_003157575.1 Opitutia bacterium | reverse complement strand
GCAATTTCACCGTCGACAAGACCTTCGCGCACAGGTGCCAGTCCGCCCGCCCTGGCGACTATCTTCACATCACCGTCAGCGACACTGGAGTCGGCATGAGCGCGGAAGCGCGTCAAAGGATATTTGAACCGTTCTTCACGACGAAGGAACCGGGTGTTGGCACCGGTCTTGGGCTATCGACCGTCCAGACAATCGTCGACAACCATCATGGCTTCATGGACGTGAAGAGTGGGGTGGGGGTCGGGACGCAGTTTCACATTTACCTGCCTGCCTTCGAGGAGGAGATCGGGCAGGCCAAAGGGACTCCGCCCGTCGTGCCTCGCGGCAACGGCGAACTGGTCCTGGTGGTCGACGACGAGCATGCTGTCCGTGAAATCAACAAGGCGACCCTGGAGGCATTCGGCTATCGCGCATTGACCGCCGACGACGGCGTCGAGGCGCTCTCACGCTATGTGGTCCATCGCGGTGAAATCGCGCTCGTGGTCACCGATATGTTGATGCCGATCATGGATGGCCGGGCCACCATCCGGGCGTTGCGCAAGCTCGATGCCCGGGTGCCGATCCTGGCCGTCGGCGCCACGGAGCCCGACAACAACTATCGTCAGTTCCTGACGGACGAAAACATCGGTTATCTGCGGAAGCCATGCACCAAGGAGCAGTTTCTCATCGCCATCCACGAACAAGTGGTCGCGGCCACGGAAGCGACCGCCGGTTGAGGGAGACTCCAGCGTGCCGAACGCCGCGCGCCGGATCGCCATCGCTGCGTCAGCAAATCGGCAGTTTTTTCACCAGCAGAGACTCCCGCGCTTCGACCATCGACTCGAAGAATGACCAGCTGCGCGTATCCTCAAAGCCCTTGCATTCCGTGATGACATTGGCATTGCCCACGAGCGCAAACTGCATCGCGAGTTCGTGGCACATCTGCATGGTCTGGAGCAGGAGTTTGATGATCGTCATATTCAGACCTTTCACCTCATGAACGTCGATGAGCGCCCGCGACAGGCCCGCGTTCACGGCTTCGGCGAGCTTGGCTTCCAGACGGCTTGTCACGTCGTTGATGACGAGCGGCGAGCAATTCTCCGGGAGCCGCAGGGTGAAGAAATTCTGGTCGATGGTGAAATGGCGCGGCGACATGTCGAGGTTCATGGCCTTGGCCATCTTGGATTCGAGGTCCGAGATATCGATGGGTTTCGTGACGATCGCCGAGAAGCCGATCTGCTGCGCCTGCTGTTGGGCAACGGCGTCGGTCTTGACGGCCACGCCGAAAATGGGGGTGTTTTTCGTCTTCAGATTCGCTCGCAGGAGGCGGAAAAGCTGGAGCGCGGAATCATCGGGCAGCGAAAGGCTGATCAAAATCATATCCGGCACCTGCCGTTGACACAGGTCGATCGCTTCCCCCAGCAAACTCATTCCCAGGATTTTCCATTGGGTGTGGCCCAGGCCGTCTTGAATCTGCTGAATGATCGCCGGCTTGTCCTCGACAACGAGAATGTCGCAGGGATCGAGAATGGACTTGATTTTCGCCGGACCGTCGCCCAGTGGCTTGAGATCGATGATGCGGCCGAGTTTCTCGATCAGGAGATCCTCCTTGAACGGTTTGACGATATAGTCGCGTATTCCCAGCTTCGCGATCTTCAGAACGTTCTCCCGTCCGCCTTCGGCGGTAAGCATGACCACCGGAACCGTCTTCAGTTGGGGGTCGGCCTTGAGCCTCGTGAGCATCTCAACGCCGTCCATTACGGGCATGGTGACGTCCAGGATGATGACGCTGGGGTTCTCCTTTCCCGCCATCGCGAGCCCCTCGACGCCATTGGAGCCTTCGAGAATTTCGCAGTCGAAGTTTTTGAGGGCTTTCCGCACGATGGTGCGAACGGTTCTTGAGTCGTCGACCGTCAGGATTCGGTAGCGCATGGCAAAGGGAGCGGGTTATTCTTGCGGCTTCATGAGAATATCGGCCACGAGCCGGTAGCCGGCACAATCGAAGTGAAAGATCCAGCGGGTTGCCGAGCTGATCGGTTCGATGGTGAAATTTGAGCCCCGAAGAATCGACGGAATGGTGAGGCGGCAGGTCAAGCCGGAGTCACACAGGGCGTTTTTGAATACCCCCACTGTCATGTTGGTGAGTTCGCCGATGGCATCGTTGACGACTGACGCACCCTCGGCTGCAATCGCGTATTCGCTCATTCCCAGCAGGTGCGAGGTGGCCAGGCGCGCGAACTTCTCCGGCAGGTATAAATAGATCAGACCGTCGATCTTCCCGACGAAGCCGACGGTGCCCACCACGTAGGGGTCATGCTGACCTGGTTTGCCCTCCAACGCCGGCCGTGGTTTGGCGCTCGTTTGGCCCGGGGGATCGACGAACTGGACCTCCCGCCCAAGCATCGTCGAAAAAACCTCCTGGACGGCCCGGACGATGTGGCTGCGGATGGTTTGTTCTGAAATGGGTTCGATCATCGGCATGTGAAGAAGTCCGGAGGCGAGGTTGGCTTCCGAATCGACTTTTTCCAAGGAAGGTTGATGCAAAACGCATCGACCGGTTCTTCATCGGCCTGTTTGTGACAACTTGGTGACACATCCGGGAGCGGATTTCGGCGATACTGGAGACATGAACGAAATCAGTGCGCTGCCGATCGAGAGGGCCAAGTGGCCTGCCAGAGGCACGGCCCGATCGGTCGGAATTCCCGCGCCGGCGTACCGGCACGGTTTCTCCCGAAGTTCATATGAGGGGCCGTCTTCTTTCGAGCTCCCCAGGCTGTATCTCACGCCTGGCGACTTGATGATCTGCCGGGAACCCTGTGAGGTCACCACGGTGCTCGGGTCTTGTGTCGCGGTGACGTTCTTCAGCGCAAGGTTGAGGCTGGCGGCGATCTGCCATGCCATGCTGCCGGTTCCGTTCTGCGGGAACGCCTCCTCCGATTTCTGGGAGCAGCGTTGGAAGTACGTCAGTTATGCGCTCGATGAGTTGATCCGACATTTCCTGCCGACGGAAAACTCCGCCAGCGATGTCGAAGTGAAGATTTTTGGCGGTGCGCATCTCTTGCCGACCCGCGATCGGCTGAATTCGGATGGATCCATCGGCTCCGCCAACGTTGCGCTGGCCCGCCGGTTGCTGGCTGAGGCAGGATTCGCGATTCGCGCGTGCGACGTGGGCGGTATTGCCGGACGCAAGGTCATCTTCGACACTCGCTCCGGTGCGGTGCATAGCAGGCGTCTGAGCCAGATCGGGGTCGCTGCCTGACAACCCTGGGAAGAATGCTCTACAAACTGCGCAAGCAAACCGTCGAACCGGCCTTCGGAATCAAAAAAGAAGTGATCGGCTTTCGGCGCTTCAGCTTGAGGGGCCATGAAAAAGTCTCGCTGGAGTGGACGATGGTCTGAGCGTTTGTCGTCGTTCACCTCTCGGGCATCGGCGGCGGCGGTCTTCGTTTCGTCGCCTTGTGTGATGCCACGTTGGCCTCTTGGTGGTGCGGGTGGCGTCTGTTGGAGTGCCTCATCCCTCCAGAGCTTCGGATGGCACGCCAGGTCGGAGGAAACAGCGGACTTGATCCTACGGAATGGAGGAGCGGAGGATGGTGGCCCGCGAAGTCTTTTCGACCTCCGCAGCCTTGGCGAAGCAGGGCGCGAAACTCCCCGCCGTCACCAGCCGGCGGACCCCCTCAGGAGCCCGGCGGAGGATTTATGCCCAGCGTTGCGGCCATCAGGGCCTCGATCAGAGGCTCATCCCCGGACCGTGGCGCCAGCTTCAGGGAAGCGGAGGAGCCGTAGCAGCGCACGCGGCCGCCACCGAGAAACTGGACATATCCGGCGCTTGCCGGACTCCATCCCGGGTGCATCCCGGCATCGTCGGCATGCGTTGTCGGCGCCGCGAACGTCGAGAGGCGCAAGCCCTCGGGCGACGTGTAGATCACATATTTCATCTTCCACTGTTGAAGACGCTTGCAGGCCCGTCCCGGTTAACACGCATTTCGTCGGGCCACGGCCGGGTTGCCTCCGCCGGATGCGGCGGGCCGGACCCGCGGCAGAAACCTGACGGGATCATGTTGACCCTTCACCTCGGCAGCGCTGCCCCCATTCCTTTTGAGGTAAAAGGTGCGGCATGACCTTCCGGGAAACTCTCAGAGATCGCGGGCGAGCAAGATCGCGCAGATGAGATTGCTCAGCTTGTGGGCCACTTCCGTGGCGCGTTCGAGATCGCCGGGATTCTCGTCCCGGGTGCCGAGACGTCGCTGCAGCCCCGACAGCTCCGCCTGAAGGCGCGCCGCGTCGGCATCTGCCTGGCAGATCATCGACCTCAACGACCCAAGCACGCCGGGAAACGGCGCTCGGGAGTGGCCCAATTGCTGGAAATTGATGCTCACGTTTGGGGTAGGATGCTTCCCCTATATCGGCTGGGAGGGATTCTCCGCAACCCCCCGACCCCTCTTTGACATTTTTTTGATACCGGCGCCCGGAGATGGCTGTGGGTGCACCTCAGGGCGTCTTTGCGGTTGCCGCTGAAACCGGGATGGCGGAGATTCCTCGAACCCCATGACCGTCCTCTCCGTCGCTGTCCGCACCCTTCGCGCCTCTCCGGGCTACACCGCCGTCGCGCTCCTCACGCTAGCTCTTGGGATCGGAGTGAACACCGCAATGTTCAGCCTGATCGACACGGTGCTTTTCCGGTCGGGTCCCTTTCCGCATGCCGAACAGCTGGTGCAAATCGTGGCGACGACCCGCCAGGCCGGGATGCGAGAATTCGCCGAGGCCGAGCAGCGCGAGATCCGCGGACAGGCGCTGGGTTTCGATTCCCTCGCGAGCATCAGCCACGTCTTTTATTCCGTCGCCGAGCCGGGCCGTCCGGCAGAACGATTCAGCGCGATTGCGGCGTCAGCCGAGATGTTCGCCACCTTCGGAATCCAGCCGCAGATCGGCCGGCCGTTCACGGCTGAGGAGACGCAGCAGGGGAAAAACCAGGTGGTGCTGCTGAGCCACGGACTGTGGCAGCAACGCTACGGCGGAAATCCCGACGTGATCGGACGCACGCTTCGCCTCGATGGCGAACCCGTGACCATCATCGGCGTGATGCCG
>PMKA01000177.1 GCA_003157575.1 Opitutia bacterium | reverse complement strand
CGAGATGGGCCACGCCCTGGCCTGTCGGTCGGTGGGGGGCCAGGCGGACGAGATCGTACTCTGGCCCTTGGGGGGCGTTGCGTACATCGCCCCCCCGCAACGGCCCGGAGCAACCCTCTGGAGCATTGCGGCCGGCCCCCTGGTCAACGTCGTGCTGTTTTTTGTGCTGGGCGGGTTTCTGGCAGTGAACGGGGCGCTGACGCTGGGAATGCCAGAGTCCGTTCCGCTGCAATTCACGTATTATGTCTTCTTGATGAACGGCGGCCTGTTGGCCTTCAATCTTCTGCCGATTTATCCACTCGATGGGGGACAGATTGTGCGGTCGCTGCTGTGGTTCGTAATCGGTCGCGCCCATAGCTTGATGGTGACGGTGATCATTGGATTCGTCGGTTTGCCTCTGTGGTTCCTCTATGCGTGGTGGCGGGGGTCGTTCTGGCTCGGCATAATGGGGCTTTTCATCCTGGCCAACTGCTGGCGCGGGCTGCAGCAGGCGCGCGTGCTGGCGCGGGCGGCGAAACTGCCGCGCCGCGACGGGTTTCAATGTCCGAGCTGTCACGCCCCGCCTCCGATAGGCGGGTGGTGGAGGTGCAGCCGGTGTGGGACCTCGTTCGACACATTTGAGACGCAGGCGGTGTGCCCCCACTGCGGCACGCGCTTCGATTTGACCCGGTGTCTGGACTGCGGCGAGCCTCACCCGATGAACGAATGGCTGATGCCCCCGCCGCCCCTGGGGTAGGGTCGAGCACGTTTTCCGGTTGACGGCAAGACCAGGGGCCGGGATTTCGCGGTCCTGTCCCGGGTGGCGGGAGCCATCGGAAAGGAGCGGGTTTGTGGCAGCCCAGGAGGACGCGAAGATCGGCAGGCTGCGAAGTTCGCTTCAACGCGATACCGGGTTAAGTTTTGGGGCGATCGGGTCGATAGGGGATTGAGAACGATGAAGCAGCATTTCCTCATCCGCCTTGTCCGGTTCATGATGTTGACCCTGGTCGTTGTTGCGGCCGGTATTCCGATTGCCCGCGCAGCGACCGAGCCCCCTGTGCCCGTCCGCATGGTGCCGCCGGTCTATCCGGTTGAGCTCCGCCGAAACGGTGTGTCGGGAGTTGTTTCGCTGGTCTTCGAAGTCGACGAGAAGGGCGATGTTGTGGACCCCAAGGTCGTCAAATCGTCGAACTCGCAGTTCGATCAGCCGGCTCTCGACGCGATAGCAAGATGGAAGTTCAAGCCGGGCCGGAAGGACGGAGTGCCGACGAAGATGAAGATATCGATCCCATTGCAATTCAACAGCGACAGTTGAGCAGCTCTCACTTCATCGAGGCAACGCCCGCTGCATGCCGCCACTCTCATGACTATCGGTCGCAAAATCACCGCCGGATTCACCGCAGTTCTGCTGCTTTTCTCAGCTGTCGCCATCGGCACCTATTTTGCCCTTGGTCGTGCAGGAAGGAAGTTTGCCCTCTACTCGCAGAGCGCCTCGGAGACAAACGTCGCCGCCGCATTTGAAGCGGCCATGCTTCAGGTGAGGATGCATGTGAACGAATTCCTCCTGACCGGCACCGACACCGCCGCACAGGCCTATGAGCAGAGCAAGTCCGAGGCGGAAAAACAGCTGAAGATGGCCCAGGAGGTCATTGCCGATTCCGAGCGCGCTGCGGAGCTCGCCTCGGCGCGAAAGCTCTTCGACGACTACGACGGGGCTTTCCGCCAGATTGTGGAGAACCGCAAGGTGTGCAACGATCTGCAGAAGAACGCACTGGAGCCCCGTGCGACGGCGATAGCGGAAAGCCTGCAGAAGCTCCTTGCCGGAGCGCGCAACACGGGCGACATGAACGCCTCGTTCCAGATTTCGACTGCATTGCAGGGGTTTTACAGCGCTACCAGTTCGGTCAACTCATTCCTGCTGACTGCGGCGCAGGAGTCGGCGGATCAGGCCCATCAATCGCTCGCCGCGATGCTGGTTCAGATCCAGAAAATCGACAAGGACCAGAAGGAAATGGAGAAGCTGGATGCGACGCTTGTCGACGCGGCCAAGAATGCGCTGCTGACCAAGGCCCAGGCGGACGCGCGGGCCTATGGCGAGGCGTTGGACCAGGTGGTTGCCGCGACGAATGCGCGCCAGCAGATCGTGAGCCGGAAGATGGACAGCATCGCCCCCGCCTTCACCGAGACAATTGGCAAGGTCAAACAGTCCCTGAGCGTGTTGCAGAGCGAGCTGCAGGCGAGGACCACCTCCGAGCAGAGCCAGGCGGAATGGCTGGTCATGATCGTCAGCACGTTCGGCGTGCTCGCGGCCATGGTCTGCGCGTTTGCCATCATCCGGGGTGTCACGCGGCCAATTGCAAAGGTGGCCACCGCGCTTGCGGGGGACAGCGACCGCACCGCCAGCGCAGCGATGCAAATGCTCAAAGCCAGCCAGGGCATGGCGGACGGATCGAGTCAACAGGCTGCGTCCCTGGAGGAGACCAGTTCATCGCTTGAAGAGATGGCCAGCATGACGAAACGCAACGCCGAGGCGGCGCACGCCGCAAAGACGCTGGCTGACGAGGCCCGCCAGACGGCCGACACCGGCGCAAGCGACATGGAGACAATGAAGGTCGCGATGGGTGCGATCAAGGCATCCAGTTCGGAGATATCCAAGATCATCAAGACCATCGACGAGATCGCGTTCCAGACGAACATCCTGGCCTTGAACGCGGCGGTTGAGGCGGCGCGGGCAGGCGAGGCCGGGCTCGGGTTTGCCGTGGTGGCGGAAGAGGTGCGGAATCTCGCGCAACGCAGCGCACAGGCTGCGCGGGAGACTGCGGACAAGATTTCCGACTCCGGTTCAAAGAGCGAACAGGGCGTGCGGATGAGCGAAAAGATGGCGGCGAATCTCGCGGGGATCGTGGAAAAGACCCGCAGGCTGAACGAGATGATTGCCGAGATCGCCCAGGCTTCCAACGAACAGAGCCAGGGCATCGGGCAGATCAACAATGCGGTCAGCCACATGGACAAGGTGACCCAGAGCAATGCCGCCCTGGCGGAGGAGACGGCCGCATCGTCGGAGGAGCTGCGCGTCCAGGCGGAACAGGTGAAGCGGGCCGTCGCCGAACTCATGCGCATGGTGCAGGGGGATTCAGGAGAGGCGGCCGGAGCGCCTGTGTCTTCCCGGTCTGCGGAGGCTGCGGAGGTGATGGAGACACCTGTCGTCCGGCCGGGCACGAACGGCCACGACGTTCAACCTCACGTTGCGGATGCGCCATCGCTCACCGTGACTACAAACGACTTCTTCCGCGATTCGGGTTCGCGGAAATAGATGGGCTGTAAGGAAAGCAGTGCAGGTTTGGTTTGTCAGCCAGCAGCGCGGCGGACTTCGTCTTCCGCGCTGCTGGAACAAAACGACTTCCTCATCCCGCGCGATGCTGGCGGATCAGTGCGGTTTCTTTAATCCGCTCACCCACCCGGGCGACTTTTCCCCGGCCCGTTCTAAAATTAGCAGCTGGTCGTAACGCCGCCGGCGGCCGTCATTCCTTGGGAATCTTGTTGTCCGTGCGGAGCATCAGGACGGGGGTCTTGGTTTTTGGCCAGAGATCGCACTCCTTGAACTGCTTTGCGGGCACGTTTTCGAGCGCCTCGCCGACTGTGTTCACCGGAAGGAGGCGGCCCCGTTTGCTGGTGTTAAAATCATAGACGCTGCGAAAAATCCGGTCCTGCGTCGTGGCCGGGCTTTCGTCCTCGGGAATCTGGAGCACCCAGCCTACGAAATCGTCCTTGGGCAGCCGGTGTTCGGGGTCCGAGATGAGGATCACCCATTGTTTCTTGGTCGCGGGCGGTTTGTTCTCGTCGCCCGGGTCGGGCTGGGCCACGTGGTTGATCTCCTCGATGATGCGCCGAAGGACGGCGGGCTCGATCTTGTTCCTCTGCAGGATCTCGGCGACCTTGTTGATTTCGATCTTTGGCATGGGTGAAAAGTCGGTTGGTTGGGGGGACAGACTGCGGGTCAGACGGGCGTGGTGTCGAGCGAACACCTTTCGAACGCCTCTTCGCGGTTGGGGCGGGCGATGACCCCCGGGAAAGGCTCGGGGGCGAAAAGGCGGGAGGGGTCGGAGAGCAGGTGGCGGTCGCACACGGCGAACAGCCCGGTCTCGGTCTGTGCGCGGCGCATGTCGTGCAGGAAGGCGCCGGCCGGATCGACACCCTGTCCAATAAAGTTGAGGAATTTTTTCATCCTCGCCACCTGGGTGCGTTCCGGGGCGGCGGGGGTCGACGTCGCCCGGTAGAGGAGGTCGATGTACTCCCTGACATCGGCCAGGGACGGCTGGAACACCGCAGGCGCGCCTTCGCCGCCTGTTTGGCGGGCGAAACGCTCCCTGCATTGGCGGAAGATCCAGGGATTGCGGATGGCGTGCCGTCCGATCATGACGCCGGCGGCGCGGGTGTGCTCCAGGACGGCTGTCGCGCGGCCGGCCGAGGCGATGTTGCCATTTGCCAGGACGGGGCAGCGGGTCTGCCGGACGGCGCGGGCGATGAGATCATAATGCACCACGCCGCCATACATCTCCCTGACCGTGCGACCATGGACGGTGAGCAGGTCGATCTCGTGCCGGTTGATGAGCTCGAGGATGCGGTCGAAGTTTGCGGCATCATCAAATCCCAGCCTCATCTTGACCGTGAGGAGCCCGGGCACTTCTGCGCGGAGGGCTCCCAGGATCTCGTCGATGCGGGCGGGATCGCGGAGAAGTCCGCCGCCGACCTGCTTGCGGTAGATCTTGGGCGCAGGGCAGCCGAGATTGAGGTCGATGCCGGCCACCGGATAGGCGAGCAGCTCGCGCACGGTGCGGAGGAGGTCGGGCACGCTCTCGCCGATGAGCTGGGCGAAGACCGGGCGGCCGGTTGTGTTCTCCGCGATGGAACGAAGAATGTGCTTCTCGGGCCGCGACTGGGAGTGCACGCGGAAGAACTCGGTGAAAAAGAAGTCGGGCGGACCGTAACGGGCGATGACCTCCATGAACGCGAGATCCGTGACATCCTGCATCGGCGCGAGGGCGGTCAACGGCAGACCGGGCACGATCCCCGCGGGCAGGCGACGCGGTCCCGTCGGGGAGGCGGCGGGCGCGGCGGGTGTGCGGGCGATGGGCGGCATGGCGGTGGCGATCGGTGAGGTGATGGCGGCGCAGGTGTCGAATTGGCGCGCGGTCCGGGCTGCGGGAGTTCTGACGTCCACGCATTGCCGTTGCGGGCATCCGCCGGCAAGCCTTGATTTTCCCACCCGTCCGGGTGCCGAGGTCAGGACTTTTCGCCCTCGCCCTCGTCTTCGTCGCTCTCTTCCTCTCCGGCCTCTTCGCTCTGTTGTTTGAGGACGCGTTCCAGAATCTCGGTCATGTCCTCGACGGCATTGAACACCTTGAGCGCAACGAAAATCGGCTTCTTCTGCTGGAGGGCGAGCACGATGGAATCGCTCGGGCGGGCATCGACCTCGATGATCTTGTGCCCGAGCTCGTTTTGCATGTGCAGGATGATGCGTGCGAAAAAAGTGCCCTCGCTGACATCGTTGATGACCACCCGCTCCAGCGCGATGTCGAGCCCGAGAAGGATGTTGCCGATGAGGTCGTGCGTCAGTGGGCGCTCCTTCTTGACGCCGTTCAGCGTCATGGAAATGGCGTTGCCGACGCTGTGGTCGACATAGATTACAAAGGTCTTGTCATCATTGCCGAGGAAGACGGCGCAGCCGTTCGCGGTCGGCATGACCCCCTTTATCGCAACCTCAATGACCTCGTTCTGCATTGTCATAATGTGCGGAAGACGGGGCTGGAGAGCAAGCCGTCAGAGCACTACTCGAAACCCAGGAGGTGAATTCCCCAGGTTTTCGCCTGTGCGAGGACGGCGGGACGGTCGAGAACGATGACCTTGCCGGCTTCGAGGGCGGCGGCCGCAATCCCGGCCTCGCGCATCGTCTCCAGGGTTCGCTGGCCGAAGACGGGGACATCGAAGCGGTAGTCCTGGTTGATTTTCACGGTCTTCACAAACAGGGCATCGGCGGTCTTGAAGGAGCCGGCGCGTCGCAACATCTCGTCGGTGCCCTCAAATGCCTCGACCGCCAGCGCGGTGCCCTTGCGTACGACAACGCCCTGACCGATGTCGAGCCGTGCGACCTCCCGGGCGAGGTGGATGCCGTGGTCGATATATTCGCGCTCGACCGGAAACCGGCCCCCGGTCATGACGCCGGCGGTGGCGAGCTGATCGTCGAGGAAGGATCGCGCGTCGAGAAGGCCCACGCCGAGCTGCTCGATCTCGGCCGCAATCGCGCCGAAGATCGTCTCGGCATTGCGGCGCTTGAGCGAAAGGAGGATGCGCGTCGCCTTCAGGTCGGGATGGAGTCCCTTGAAGAGGCGTCGGGGTGTGATCTGACCGGCCATCAGGGCGTAGCCCGCCCCGAAATCTTCCAGAGCCCGCAGCATCTTCCCCAACTGGCCGACGAGAAGGGTCCGGCGGTCCGCCTCTGGAAAACTGTTGATGAGCTCCGGGCGCGTCTCCTCGTCGAATGCGATCAAGCGCACGGGCACGCCGGCCCTTCGCAGCGCCGCGGCCACAAGCCCGGGATAAAGTCCCTGGCCGGCGATCAACGCGACGGGTTTTTGCGGATCAAACGCAGCGGGAAGGAAGGAGGAGAGCACGCGGCAGGATGCAGAAGATGGCGGAAGGAATGAAGCCGGAAATCCCGCCGGGCCGGGCGGCTCCCTCCGTGTCCTCAGGTTTGGGTGCCGTAGTATTTTTTATAACTGCGGTAGTAGCGGTAATTCGTGTAATACTCGATGCGGCGCGGCGACAGGCCGTTGAGGACGATCCCCAGAAATTCGTTCCGCCCCTCGCGCAGCGTGCGCACGAACTGCCGGATGTGTTTGCGCGCGGCACGATTGAAGCGGCAGACGTAGATGGTCTCGTCCGTGCGCTCGGCGATGAGGAGGCTGTCCGTGACGGCGCCGATCGGCGGCGAGTCGATCAGGATCAGGTCAAAGCGTTTCTTGAGCTGTTCGATCAGCTGGCCGAAGGCGGGTTTGTCCAGGAATTCCGTCGGGCTCTTCGAGCGTCCTCCGGACCGAAGCAGCCAGAGGCAGTCGGCAACCTGGACGAGTCCAAGCTTCGGGTTGGCCAGTATGTCGCCGCTCAGGTCCGCCCCGGACGCGTCCCACGTGAGGATGCCAATGTCGTTGGAGAGCTTGAAATGCCGGTGCAGCATGGGCCGGCGCAGGTCGCAGTCGATGAGAAGGGTGGGACGCCCGTGGCGCGCAAACGCCCCGGCGAGGTTGCAGGCGACCAGGGTTTTTCCTTCAGCCGGGATGGTGCTGGTGACGAGGATGGCCTTGGGATAGTCGAGCTTCGACTGGACCTTGACGGCGCTGTAGACGCTCAGGAACGCCTCCACTCCGGGTGTTGCGGTGCTCCGCAGCGCGAGCTGATATTTGTCCGCATCTTCGAGGTGGCCGAGGTCGGGGATGATGCCCAGAAGGTTGACGCCGATGAACGATTCGACGTCCCAGGCGCTCTTGATGCGGTCGTCGATCAGGCTGAGCCCGAAGGCCACGCCGAAGAACACTGCAAGACCGACCATCAGGCAGGTGCGGAGGATATGCGTCTTGTTCGGCACATACGGGACGTAGTCGGGCGTCGCGTGGTCAAGCGGACTGACCGGAATCCTGTAATCGAGACCCTTTGAGGTGGTCGTCTTGTTCAGGCTGTCGAGCACCTGGGTGTAGGCGTTCTTGGCAACCGTCGTCTGATCGTCGAGGCTTCGATACTCGACCTTCAGGTCATCGAGTCCTACCTGTTCCTGTTCCTTTGCATCGGCCTGCTGTTCGATCTC
>PMKA01000233.1 GCA_003157575.1 Opitutia bacterium | reverse complement strand
CGCTCGGCGGCAACATTGGGCGGTTCCGGTTTGGGCCGTATCTTCTGTCTTCTTACGAGCTCCTGACCGCATGGGTCGATGACGTCACCACCAGCGGGCTGTTTCGCACCTATTACGTCTTTTTCCCAGCAGCCTCGGCGGTGCTGTGTGTCCTGATGGCCTTCCTTTTCTCCCGTTGGTTCCTTCCGGTCCGCAGTTCCATTCTGGCCGTTGGCCTTTTCCTGGTGATCAGCTTTGCCTGGGGCGAGACGCACCTCGCCTATGGCAATCGGCTTTTTGTCCGCCTCTTTCAGGGCAAAGGCCTCTTGATCGCCATCACCATTCCCGCGCTGACCCTGGCCGGTATTGTCGGCATGCGAGTTCCGAAGATTTCACAACGCTTAATATTCTTCGGATCTGCAATCGCCTGCGTTGGGGTGTCTTCTTCCGGATTGATCATCGCGCCAATTGCGGGGATGATTGCCGTGTTCTCCGGAATTGTGACGTTCGATCGTCGGACACTACAAAATGCCGTTTGGCTGCTGGGCACATTGGCATATCTGCTGATGGCGGGCTTGTTGTTGAAGTTCTGCGCCAAGTCGATCGTCCCCTATGCTGAAATCGGCACGGTCGCCGGGATCGAAGTCTCCCTTGGTTCTGGTCTTCACGCTGTTTTGGTACTGGGAGTCTGCGGAATTGGGGCACTTTCCCTTAGGCCATCCGGAAATCACCGTGTTTTGTTTCTCCTAATCGCGGCCAACCTGCTTATCATCTTCAATCCGTATTTGGCCCCGGCCATTGCCTCCATCTCAGCCGGAAATGCAACATGGAGGCTGGCTTGGGCCTCCCCGATGCCGTTGTTGCTCGCGATTGTCTTTGCGGGGCTCCTGTCAGCTATACCGTTGCGGAAGCCATTTGTGACCCAGGTTATCGCACTAGGCGCCCTTGCAGTCTTCCTGTCGACAAACTCATGGGTATTCCGCGAAAAGAACGACGTGCGTTTGGCTATGCCGGGTCCAACGATAACGCCGGACTATTTTCTAACCGTCGAGTTGATGAAGGCGGCCCACCGGCTTGCACCAGATCCGGTGGTTCTTGCTGAGAACCGCATTGCGGCCTGGGTGCCCCTTGCCGCTCCAGGAACGGACCTGGTGATGGCCGGGCATACATTCCCGTCGATGCTTCGCACGGTTCTTACTCCGGCGGATTTCGCCCGACGCATGGCACTGTTCTCGATGGCAGACGGCAACCTCCTAGCCACGGACGATTCAAGCGCTCGCGCGGCAGCGCTCTTTGCCGATTTCGGCGTGAACATCCTGATCATAAAGACGGACTCTCTAGCCAGAAATCCGCTTCTAAGAGCACTTGCTGCGTATCGAAGGACACCGAAGGACACGGTGAGGATTGGCGAATTCTCGCTCCTGCATTTCTGAGATCAGATGCAAAGCCGCCTAGCGTGTCGCCTTATGTGACGAAAGATAATCTGAATACTATCGTCTTACATCAAGACGCTTCGTGCAAACGGCTGACCCGCGTTTCACTTTCACGCTCCCCTTCACTTTCACCCTCACTTTCACTTCAGGATGCGCATCGTAATCACCGGTTCGAGCACTGGAATCGGCCGAGCCTTGGCCGAACGGCTCCTCTCCCATGGCCACCAGATCTGGGGTCTGGCCCGTTCGGATCAGACTGAATTCGTTGCGCAAAACCCGGGAACCTTCTTCGCCACACGCTGCGATGTCGCGGACTGGGTTCAGGTCGCGGCAGTCGCCGGGAAAATCAGCGCCGAATGGCCGGAAATTGACGCCCTGGTGACCTGCGCGGGTGTCCAGGGGGCGGTCGGACGAACGCTCACGATCGATCCGGCGCGGTGGAGCGCAACCGTGCGGGCCAATCTCGACGGAACGTTCTTTGCCATCCGCGCTTTCCATCCGGCGCTGCGCAGCGCGCCGCGCAGGGCGAAGATCGTCTGCTTCTCCGGCGGAGGCGCAACCAGGGCGCGCCCGAATTTCTCGGCCTATGGCGCAGCCAAGACCGCCGTTGTGCGTCTTGTCGAGACAATCGCGGAAGAGGAGCGTGAAACGCCGCTGGACATCAATGCGGTGGCCCCCGGCGCCATCAACACGCACATGACCGATGAGCTGCTCGCGCAGGGTCCGGAGGTCGCAGGCGGGACGGAATATCGGGCGGCCCTCAGGCAGAAGGAGACGGGCGGCGCCCCGATGGACCGGGCACTGGATCTTGTCGAGTGGTTGCTGTCGCCCGCAAGCGATGGAATCAGCGGACGGCTGATCAGCGCACAATGGGACCCGTGGGCACAGCTTTCTGGCAAGGGCCAGTCTCTTCACGGCACTGACACCTATACTCTTCGGAGGGTCATTCCGAAAACCTGACTGTCGGTGGCGCACATCATCCCAAGCGCCAAGACAGCCTCGCGACAAAAGGCACGTGTTCTAATCACTTGCCGGCAAGCACCAAGAGCCGCAGCCTTTGACGGTCTGCTGGCCAGGAGGCTGTCGGAACGCAAGTCCGACAGCCCCCACGCCGGTCTTTCTCACAGTCAGGGCATCGCACTTCACTTTCACACCGCCAATTTCGCTCCTCCCTTCAAGTTCACATCCGGTCCCCCTTTTCACTTTCACTTCATGAAAGTCCCGTATTTCGACCTCCCCTCCCAGATCAAGACCTTCCGGCCCGAATTGGAAGCCGCCATCGGGCGCTGCCTCGACACCGGCGCGTTCTGCCTGGGACCGGAAGTGAAGCAGTTCGAGACCGAGTTCGCCGCATTTTGTGGGGCCGGCCACTGCGTCGCCCTGAACAGCGGCACCTCGGCCCTGCACATCGCCATGCGCCTGCTCGATCTGGGACCGGGGGACGAGGTTATCACGACGCCGTTCACGTTTATCGCGACCAGCTGGGCCATTGTCTATACCGGCGCCCGCCCGGTCTTCGTGGATGTCGACAAGGCCACGCTCAACCTCGATCCCGCCCTGGTGGAGCGGGCGATCACCCACCGCACCAAGGCCCTGCTGCCCGTGCATCTCTACGGTCATCCCTGCGATCTCGCCTCGTTGATGGACATCTCCCAGCGCAGGAACCTGCCGCTGGTCGAGGATGCTGCGCAGGCACACGGCGCGCTCTATGGCGGGAAGCCGGTCGGCACGTTCGGAGCGATGTCCGCCTTCAGCTTTTATCCGACCAAGAACCTGGGGGCCTGCGGCGAAGGCGGGGCGCTCGTGACCAACCGGGACGATTTTGCCGCCCGCGCCCGCGCGCTCCGCGAGCACGGTTCGACCGCGCGCTATCTGCACAACGAGGTTGGCTACAATTACCGCATGGAAGGCATCCAGGGCGCCGTCCTGCGCGCAAAGCTCCCGCATCTTGCAGAGTGGAACCAGTCCCGGCGGCGGATCGCCCACTGGTATCGCACCCTGCTCGCCGACACCCCGCTCGTCCTGCCCGCGGAGGATGCGCAGGCGGAAAGCGTTTATCACCTCTTCACAGTCCGGCATCCCAGCCGCGACCGCCTGAAGGCCCACCTGGAATCCTGCGGCGTCGGCACCGCGATCCATTACCCCCATCCGCTGCACCTGCAAAAATGCTTCGCCCACCTGGGTTACGCCGCCGGGGCTTTTCCCGTCGCCGAACGCGCCGCGCGGGAATGCCTCAGCCTGCCCATGTACCCGGATCTCACCGACGAACAGATCGCGTTTGTCGCCACGGCCGTCCACGATTTCCAGGACTGGTGAGAATTGACCTGAATTCCGCAGTTGCGGCTTTTGCTCCTCGTAGCCGCGAGCGTGAGCGAGTGGAAGCGCATTCACTCGCTCACGCTCGCGGCCACAACCCATCCCAGCCGAAGCCGGCTTCGGCGTATCGAACCCATCGCGCATGAAAGACCGACAGCCTCCCAGTGCCATCGGATTCGCCATCATCGGATGCGGTTTGATCGGCCGGAGACGTGCTGCCGCGCTCAACGGCGCCCGCCTGCTTTACGCCTGCGACGTGGACCCATCCCGCGCCGCCGATCTGGCCCGTTTGACACCCGGCTGCCAGGCCGTCACCGATTTTGCTTCCGCGCTCCGCGACCCTGCCGTCGGCGCAGTCATCGTCGCCACGCCCAATTCTTCACTCGCGCCGGTCAGCCTCGCGGCCGTGCGCGCCGGCAGGCACGTCCTCGTGGAAAAACCCGGGGCGTTCACCGCCGCGCAGCTGGAAGATGTGCAAAGCGCCGCGGCGCTGTCCGGCGCGAAGGTGCGCATCGGCTACAACCATCGCTTTCATCCGGCGCTGAAAAAGGCCCGCGAACTCGTCGATTCCGGGGCGCTCGGACCCCTCATGTTTCTCCGTGGACGCTACGGACACGGCGGACGCAAGGGCTATGACCGGGAGTGGCGCGCCGACCCGAAGCTGTCGGGCGGCGGCGAGCTGATCGATCAAGGCGTCCATCTCATCGATCTGGCGGGCTGGTTTCTCGGCGAATTCACCATCGTCGACGGCCATTGCGCGACCTTCTTCTGGGACATGCCCGTCGAAGACAACGCCTTCCTCTCGCTGCGGACCGGCGCGGGCCAGACTGCATGGCTGCACGCGAGCTGCACGGAATGGAAGAACATGTTCTCGCTCGAGATCTACGGCCGCGACGGGAAGGTCGCGATCGAAGGTCTCGGCGGCAGCTACGGTCCCGAACGCCTGACCTTCTACAAAATGCTCCCGCAGATGGGCCCGCCCGAGACCACGGTCTGGGAATTTCCTGCCGGCGACGCTTCGTGGTCCCTCGAGACGGCCGCATTTATTGACGACATCCGCCTCGGCCGCGAGCCATCGCCCGGGCTTTCCGAGGGCATACGAACCCTGGAAATCGTCGGACAAATCTACCGGAAGACAAAGGCGAGAAAGGCTGAAATCGGAAAATCGTAAGACCCTGTCAATACAATCACCTCCAATCCCAATTGTCTTCCGCCTGTCCGTTTTCCCGTTTTCCCGCTTTCCCAGTTTCACGGTTTCCAAGTTTTCTCCCATGATCATCACCCGTTCCCCTTTGCGTGTATCTCTTGGCGGCGGCGGCACCGACCTGCCATCTTACTACCGGGAACACGGGGGTTTCCTTGTCGCTGCTGCGATCGACAAGTACGTCTACATCACGCTCCACCGGACATTCGTCCAGGAGCTGATCATCAAATATTCCAGGCTCGAACGCGTCACAACCATCGATGCGATCGAACATCCGATCATCCGTGAGGCGCTCCGTTTCATCGGCGTAACCGACCCGCACATGGAGCTGACTTCGATGGCGGACATTCCGGCGGGAACCGGCCTCGGTTCATCCGGCAGTTTCACCACCGCGTTGCTCAAGGCGCTGCACGCGCACA
>PMKA01000416.1 GCA_003157575.1 Opitutia bacterium | reverse complement strand
CGCGTTGATCGGATCGACCTCGGTGACGATGACCCGGGCGCCGAAGCCGCGGAGCGAATGCGAGGAACCCTTGCCGACGTCCCCGTACCCGCAGACCACCGCGACCTTGCCGGCGATCATCACGTCCGTGGCGCGCTTGATGCCGTCGGCCNNCGGTGCACGCCGGTCGTCGTCTCCTCCGAGACGCCGCGCCATTCCTTCACGACGCCGTGCCAGCGCGCCGGGTCCTGCGCGTGGACCCGTTTCAGCAGATTCTTGATGACCTGTTCCTCATGGGACGCGGAGGGCGAGTTCACCCAGTCGCTCCCCTCCTCAAGTTCATATCCCCTGTGGATGAGCAGCGTGACGTCCCCGCCGTCGTCGACGACCAGCTGCGGTCCCAGGCCGCCGGGAAAGGTCAGCGCCTCGCACGTGCAGTCCCAGTATTCCTCCAGCGTCTCGCCCTTCCAGGCGAACACGGGGACGCCGATGCGGGCGATGGCGGCCGCCGCGTGGTCCTGTGTTGAGAAGATGTTGCAGGACGCCCAGCGGACCGAGGCGCCCAGCTTCACGAGGGTCTCGATGAGCACCGCGGNNGTCATGTGCAGCGAGCCGGTGATCCGGGCGCCCGCAAGCGGCTTCGCCTGGGCGTATTTCTCGCGCACGGCCATGAGTCCCGGCATCTCCTTCTCGGCGACCTCGATGGCGCGACGACCGAGGTCGGCAAGCGAAATATCACGGACCTTGTAGTCCTGCTGGGCGGCGGTGGAGGAGGGAGAAGGCATTGGAAGCGGAGTCGATGGTTGGAGTGCTGACGCAGGGGCTGTCGCGCAACGTCAACGCGCCGCGGCCAGCAGTTCGGCGGTGCGGTTGGTCTGCTCCCACGGAAGCTCGGGCTTCCCGAAATGGCCGTAATTGGTTGTCTGCCGGTAGATCGGGCGGAGCAGGTCGAGTTGTTTGACGATGCTCGCCGGCTTGAAGCTGAACACCTTCTCCACAGCCCGTGCGATGACGTCATCCGGCACCTTGCCCGTGCCCATCGAGTCTATCCATATGCTCACGGGCTCGGGATAACCGATCGCGTAGGCCACCTGCAGCTCGCAGATCTCGGCGAGGCCGGATGCAACGACATTCTTCGCAACCCAGCGGCACATGTAGGCGGCCGAGCGATCCACCTTGGAGGGATCCTTCCCCGAGAACGCCCCGCCGCCGTGCCGGCCCCAGCCGCCGTACGTGTCGACGATGATCTTGCGTCCGGTCAACCCCGAATCGCCCTCCGGCCCGCCGACCACAAAGCGTCCGGTCGGGTTGATGAGGAACTTCGTGTTCTTGTCGAGCATCGCAGCCGGAATGACCTTCTTGATCACATACTCGATGAGAAAATCCCTGATGTCGGCATGTTTGACGTCGGCGGTGTGCTGCGTGGAAATGACGACGTTCTCGACGACGACCGGCTTGTCGCTCTCGTATCGGATCGAAACCTGGGATTTTGCGTCCGGACGCAGCCAGCTCACAACGCCCGCCTTCCGGACCTTCGTCAGCTCCCGGCCGAGCCGGTGCGCAAACATGATCGCAGTCGGCATCATCTCCGGCGTCTCGTTGCAGGCGTAGCCAAACATCAGCCCCTGATCCCCGGCGCCCTGCTCGGCTGTGTCCTTGCCGTCGGCCGCACGGGCGTCGACCCCCTGCGCGATGTCGGGCGACTGGCGGGTGAGATAGTTGTTGATGAAGACCCGGTCGGCNNGGCGATGATCACCATGTTGGACTTGACCATCGTCTCACACGCAACACGGCTCCGCGGATCCTGTTCGATGCACGCGTCGAGCACGCTGTCGGAAATCAAATCGGCCACCTTGTCGGGATGACCTTCGCCCACTGATTCGGAGGAGAAAACGAATGAATTGGCCATAGAATTGAGAAGCAGGAAAGCGACGTCCGGCGTGATCGCAAGTAAAATATCAACATATCTGCATTTGATGATATGTTATTGATGAAGGAGGTGCTAAACCTCGCCCTCCCCGTGCCGTAGTTCTATTCGTTCCAGTTGCACCGCAGCACGAGGGACACGATGGCAAATCCGACAGAACCCAACCCCGCCTCCCCGCCAAAAGGCCGGAAGATCCTCGTTGTTGACGACGAACGCCTCAACCAGAGGATTCTCGCGGCGATCCTCCGGCCGGAGGGCTATGAGGTCATCGAGGCCGACTCCGCCGAAAAGGCGCTGGAATTCTACGCCCAGTGCAATCCCGATCTCGTCCTGATGGACGTGCTGCTTCCGGGCATCAACGGATTTGCCGCCTGCCGCGAACTCCGCCGTCTCTACGGCGAGAATGCCGCACCGGTGATCTTCATCACGGCCAAGAGCGATTCGGACGACGTGGTGGAGGGACTTGCGGCCGGCGGAATCGATTATCTGCCGAAGCCGATCCGCCCGAAGGAGGCGGTGGCCCGCATCCGCACGCACCTGCAGATCCGCGGACTGCTGGCCGAGCAGCGCCTGCTCGTTGACCAGCTCAGCAAGGCAAACACCGCCAAGAACAGGTTCCTTGGCATGGCGGCGCACGATCTGCGCAACCCCCTCGCCTCCATCCGGGGGCTGGCCGAATTTCTGCGCGACGGCGTCGTCGGACCGCTCACTCCGGACCAGATCGATCTTGTGAAGACAATCCACTCGGCCAGCCAGGAGATGCTCCTGCTGGTCGACGAGCTTCTTGACGTGGCCGCCATCGAAGCGGGCGAACTCAAGCTCGCGCCCGAAGCCACCGACCTTGCCGAGCTCGTCGCAAAACAGGTTTATCTCGCCAACATCGAGGCCACCAAAAAACAGACCCGGATTGCCATACTCCCCCGCGAGAGGCCGGCGCTGCGGCGCCTGGACCCGAACAAGATGCGCCAGGTCGTGGACAACCTGCTCAGCAACGCGGTCAAATATTCCCCTCCGGGCTCAAGCATCACCGTGGAGGTCGCCTCGGCAAACGGCTCGCTCGTATTCTCGGTCCAGGATCAGGGCCCGGGGATCCCGGATAGCGAGCGCGACAGGTTGTTCAAGGATTTCGGCCGCACGTCCGTGCGGCCGACCGGGGGCGAAAAAAGCACCGGACTGGGCCTCGCCATCTGCCGCAAGATCGTGGAAGCCCATCATGGCACCATCACCGCGGAGAATCTGCCGGGGCGCGGCTGCATTTTCCGCGTCAACCTGCCCGTATGACCATGCCATTCACCGGAAAGATCCTCCTTGTTGACGACGAGCCCCACGTCCGGAAATTCATCGGGATTCTCGCCCGCGGCCTCGGCTCGCCCGTGATCATCGAAGCAGGCAACGGCGAGGAGGCCCTCACCCTTTTTGACCGGGAGTCGCCCGACCTGGTGCTGCTCGATGTAAATCTCCCCGGCATGGATGGCACCCAGATTCTTGCGGCGATTCTTGCGAGGGATTCGGATGCCACGGTGGTCATGCTCACCTCCCTCGCCAACCGCCAGACGGTCGAGGAGTGTCTCAGGCTGGGCGCCGCCGGCTACATCCGGAAGGACACACCCAAGGAGGCCATCCTCGCCGAGTTGTCGGCGGCCATCCGCGAAAAACTCGATGGACCCTGAGCCATGAAGGATGACCCTGTTCCCGCTCCGCCGCAGCGCCCTCAGATCGGCGAGATACGCTATTCGCTCGCCGAGATGCTGCAGGAGATCGAAGTGGAACGCCGCGAGTCCTCGTTCGCGATGGAGACGCTGGACCAGTTGGAAATCAAAAAAATGTTCGCCAACCGGAGGCGCAGGAATGCCCGCGACAAAAAATAGGCTGTTCCTCGACCTGATCCGAAAGACGCCCGGGTTCGGCTTCGCGGACGAATTGAAGGTTCTCGTGGACCTGCACGGTCCGGACACTCCGGGGCTCCTGCAGGCCATCATCGATGCCAGGCTTCTGGGAAAGGACGAGGCATGCCGGCAGTGGGCGAACGGTCTCGGGTTCGCCTACGTAGATCCCTTCGCCTCCATCGTCACCGACGAGGCGGTTGCGGGGCTGCCCGTGGAAATCGCCACGAAGACGAAGTCCATCGGCCTCTATGTCATTGAAGGGATCCTTACGGTGGCGATGGCCACGCCCGAGGATGAGACGCTTGTGCGGCGCCTGGCCCAGATCGCACAGATGCCGGTCAGCCCCGTGTTCGCGTCGGCGCGGGAGATCGAGGATGCGATCGCCATCCACTATTCGAACGACAAGGACATCGAGGAGAGCCTCGGCGCCCTGGAGCACATGGATATCTTCAACCGTCCGGAGTATTCCAAGGAGCAGCTCGCCGCCCTGGCGGAGACCAGCTCCCTGGTCCGGGTGCTCGAATCGATCATCTATTTCGCCATCCGCGAACGCGCGACCGACATCCACATCGAGCCCCAGGAGCTTCAATCGCGCATCCGGTTTCGCATCGACGGCATGCTGCGGGAGGTGCTGACCTTCTCCCGCAAGATCCACCGGGCGCTCATCTCGCGCCTCAAGATCCTCTGCACTCTGAACATCACCGAGTCCCGGTTCCCGCAGGACGGCCGCTTTTCGATGGCGGCGGGCGGCGGAACGACCAACTTCCGGGTTTCGATAATTCCGAGCATGTTCGGCGAGAAATCGGTTGTGCGCGTCCTGGCGACGACGGGGCGAAAATCGATGGTGACGCTCGACAAGATGATGATGTCGCAGACCGTGCTGCTGCCCTTCCGCCGCCTGATCCAGAATCCC
>PMKA01000301.1 GCA_003157575.1 Opitutia bacterium | reverse complement strand
CGGCTCGTCGCGCTGCAGCTGGCGCGTCTGAACCAGGGCCGTGTGGAGATAGAGGTTGTGGGGCATGACCGTCGCCCCGACAATTCCTATCGCAACAACGAGCATTCCTGTTTGCGCGAAATCGGGCCGCACCATCGCCCGGCCCATCTCCAGAAAGTCGGGCCGGGTTTGCGCCAGCCCGAAGATCTCCACCCCGTAACACACGCCGATCGTCAGCACAAACACGGCGACCAGCGCCTCGATCAGGCGCATGCCAAGGCCCTGCAGGCCCAGCAGCAGCAGGACGTCGAACGCCGTGATGATGATCGCCCACTGCATCGGGATGCCAAACAACATGTTCAGGGCAACGGCGCTGCCGAGCGATTCGGCGAGGTCGGTCATCCCGATCGCAATCTCCATCGAGAGCCAGTTGGGCCAGCGCGTCCAGCGCGGATACCAGTCGCGGCAGCACTGGGCGAGGTCCTTTCCGGTGGCCACGCCCAGCCGGGATGCGATCACCTGCAGGAAGATCGCCATCAGGCTGGCGAGGGCCACGACCCAGAGCAGCCCGTATTTGAACTGGGCGCCGCCCTGCAGGTCGGTGCCCCAGTTTCCCGGGTCCATGTAGCCCACGCTGATAAGGATGGCAGGCCCGACAAAGGCGCGCCAGTTCCGCCAGAACCCGGCATCCCCGGCCGGCACCACCACGGTGCCGTGCATGCCCTCCAGCGAGAGGGATCCGCCGGCGTCCCCGCCCGCGGCCGGCGCAGGCGGCGCACCGTTCGTCGGATCATTTTGCCTTGTCTCCAAGTTGTAGCCTTGGCTACATACGGGCGCCGGCGTTGTCAACAGGCTTCCCCCTCCCCGCCTGGTTCGCCCGGCCCCCACCCGTGCCGCCCCCCGCCAAAAAAAGACCGCCCGCCCCGCGGACCAGCCTCCAGCGCACCCGCGAGGAGCATGCCCAGGAGACCGCCCAGGACTATGCGGAGATGATCGCCGAGCTGATCGCCTCCACGGGCGAGGCGCGGGTCACGGAGCTTGCGCGCCGCCTCGGCGTCACCCACGTCACCGTCAACCGCACGATCCGCCGGCTCCGGCGCGCCGGGCTCGTCACCGCACGGCCGTACCGTTCGATCTTCCTCACAAGGGCCGGGCTGAAGGTGTCGAGGGAATCCCGGCGTCGCCACGACATCGTCGCCGGATTCCTCCGCTCGCTGGGCGTGCCCGAGGCTGTCGCCCGTGCGGACGCCGAGGGGATGGAACACCACGTCAGCCGGGAGACCCTCCGCGCGTTTCTGCACCACCTGAAGCGGAAACGCGGCGGGGCCGTCCCCTCCCGTTGAAATCGCGGCGCCCGCCGGGAACGCCGGGACAAAGTCGGCCCCCCACCGCCGGCGAAGCGCCCAATTCGGACTTGTCTCCCCGTTCCCGGGGCGGGCACACTCGGGCGCAATGTCGAGATCGTCCGTCCGGATCGTGCTGGCTGTCACAACGCTTTTTTTCGCCGCGTTCTTCCTTTGGCCGGTGTGCCAGATACTCAAGGGCGGGTTCCTGGACGCGGACGGGCGGTTCACCTTCGGTTTCCTCGGGGCGCTGCTCCGGAATCCGCTCTATCTCGGGGGCCTCAGAAACTCCTTCCTGCTGGCGGCGGCCGCGACGCTCCTCTCCCTGCTGATCGCGTTGCCGCTTGCGGTCGTGGCCGACCGCTTCCGTTTTCCGGGGAAGGCGGCGCTCACGGTGCTGGTGCTTGTGCCCATGATCCTGCCGCCCTTCGTCGGCGCGATCGGCATCAAACAGATTTTTGGGCAATACGGCGCGGTCAACGCACTGCTCATCGCGACCGGCGTCCGCCCGGCCGGATGGACGTTCGACTGGTTTGCCGCGAGCCCGTTCTGGGGCGTCGCCATCGTGGAGGCGCTGAGCCTGTTTCCCCTCATCTACCTCAACGCCGCCGCCTCGCTGGCGTGCGTCGATCCGGCGATGGAGGAGGCTGCGGCCGGTCTCGGCTGCACGGGCCTGCGCCGTTTCAGGCGGATCACCCTGCCCCTGATCAGACCCGGGCTCTTCGCCGGTTCGACTATCGTCTTCATATGGACGTTCACCGAGCTCGGCGTGCCGCTCATCTTCGACTACACCCAGGTCACATCGATGCAGGTCTACCAGGGATTGAAGGATCTCGGCAGCAATCCGTTCCCTTACGCCCTCGTCTTCATCATGCTCGCGAGTTCCGTGGCGCTCTATGCCGTGGGCAAGGGGCTGTTCGGACGCGAGAGCCAGGCGATGGCGTCCCGGCCGGCCGGGACGGCCGGCCCAAAAACGCTCAATCCGCTGCGGGCCTGGGCCTGCACGATGTTCTTCGCCGTGATCGTGTCGATCGCGCTGCTGCCGCATCTCGGCGTCGTGCTGGTTGCGTTTTCCAGCGCCTGGCACGCCACGGTGCTGCCGGCACGGTTCACACTGGACAATTTTCGCCTGGCGCTGGGACACGATCTCACGGTTCCCGCCATCGCGAGCAGCCTCAAGTATTCCTGTCTTTCCACCGTCGTCGACGTCGTGCTGGGGATCGCAATCGCCCACGTGATCGTGCGCACCCGCGTCGCCGGCCGCGCGATCCTGGACTTCCTCGTGATGCTGCCGCTCGCAGTGCCGGGTCTCGTCCTCGCGTTCGGTTACCTCGCGATGAGCCAGAACGGCCGCCTGTTCTCCTTTCTGAATCCAGTCGAGAATCCGACCCTTCTGCTCGTCATCGCCTATTCGATCCGCCGCCTGCCCTACATGGTGCGGTCGGCCGCCGCGGGATTCCAGCAGACCAGCGTGACACTGGAGGAGGCTGCGGCAAGCCTCGGGTGTCCGCCGTTCAGGACGACGATCCGGATCACGCTGCCGTTGATCATGGCCAACCTGATCGCGGGCGGACTGCTCGCGTTCGCCTTTGCGATGCTCGAGGTCTCCGACTCGCTCGTGCTTGCGCAAAAACGGGCCTTCTATCCGGTCACCAAGGCGATCTTCGAACTGTTCCAGCTGCTCGGCGACGGCCGGTTCCTCGCCTCGGCGCTCGGTGTCTGGGCCATGGTCTTTCTCGGCATCGTCATCGCCGGGGCGGCCGTCCTCCTCGGCCGGAAACTCAGCGGAGTCTTCAGAGCCTGACCGGCAGGCGCCGCGCCGCGGCGCCAAGGACCAGGACGACGGCGCCCATCGCCGCGCTGAACAGGAAATAGCGGCCGTGTTCGTGCAGTCCGAGCAGTGCGAGCACAAACGGGGAGAATCCCGCGGCAATCCGGCCCAGGTTGAAGGCCGACCCCGAGAGCATCGTCCGATACCCGCCAAAAACCTCGTTGAAGAACGCCCCCATGAGGCCGAACGGAATGCCGTTCAACAGTGGAAGGACCAGCGCGAACGCGAGCGTCCGCAGGGGCCACTCGCTGAACCACGCCCACGCGGAGAGCGCAATCAGGGCGACGGCGTAGCCCGTCAGCGCCCGCCCCACGCCGGCGCGCCGCACGATCCATGCGCCCGCCAGCATTCCCGGCACAACGTTGATCCAGAAAAAGATCGTGTAGACGATGCCCTGGGGCAGATCCTTCGCAAAGAACACATTGATCGTTCCGCTGGCGATCGTGACGCTCGCGATCGCGAAACACACCGCAAACGGCGCTGCGTCCCGCCGCAGCGAGATCGACGCCAGGAAGCCTGGCGGAACAGCTGCAAACCCGGGCGTTGTTCCGCCCCCCGGCGGTCTTCCGGTTTCCGGTCCGCAATCCGCCAGCATCCGCCAGCGGATGAGCGACAGCAGCGCGACGGGCGCGACCGACGCCGCGAACAACAACCGCCAGCCCCAATGGGGAAGCAGGTAGATCTTTGCCAGCGCCGCCAGCAGCCCCCCGAGGATGGCGAACTGCAGCAGGGCCGCGTATCGATACCGGGTCGGCCTATCGACGCGCTCGGCCATGAATGTATGGCTTATTCCCCATTCGGCGCCAAGTGCCAGCGACGCCAGCAGGCGGAATCCGGCGAGGCTTGTGAAACTCCACGCAAGGCTCAGGCCGCCTATCCCAAGGCCATAGACGCCAAAGACGATCAGCATCACCCGGCCCCGCCCCCAGCGGTCGGCGAGCCAGCCAAAGCCAAGGGCTCCGACGCCCACTCCCGCAAGGCCGACGAACTGAAGCCAGTTGCCCGCCGTCTGCGAGAGCACGAACTCCCCCGCCAGCGCCTTTTCGAGGTAGATGAACAGGTACAGGTCGTAGTAGTCGAACAGCAACCCGATCAGAGCCGTCCAGTAGACGCGGGATGACGGGGGATTTTGGAGTGCGACGGCCATTGAACATACACCGATGCGGGGTGCGCCCGTTGCTTGTCAAGTCCGCGGACGATGCTCAAGTGGGAAGAGCGCGTGCCGATGCCTGTCAACGGAGCCCGGTCATTCGAGATTGTCCGGAAACGAGGAAGGGCCGGAGCGACACCCGTACCTCTCATGCCCAAAAACCAGCGACTTTCCGCCAGACTGTACGCGAGTCCGTCCTATCGCGAGGGCTACGGAGCGGGCTGCGCGGCCGCCCGCCTCCTGCGGGCGAACGACAATCCTTATCCGCCCCAGGATCTGCAGCATCTCGGCTGGATGGACGCCTTCTACGACGCCTGGTCGGCCCGTCGCGTCGAAATCAGCCGCGCTTCGGAACACCGCGAGATGTTCCCAGTCGGCGCCGCGATGGACGCCACCGAACCGTGGGCGGGACGCATCGGGAACAGGTAGGAGGCTGTCGGACTTCGTCCCGGTTCGCAGTGCGCATGACAGCGCGCCGGATTTCATCTCCACACTGCGGATTTTCCTCAAACCGCGGGAAAATCGGCCCGCACCGCCGCCTCCAGCCGGGCGAGGCATGAACGGACCCGAACAGGATCCTCGGCCTCCACAAGCAGCCGGATTTTCGGCTCCGTTCCGGAATATCTCACGAAAACCCGCCCTCGTCCGCCAAACTCGGACTCGATCGCGCGGATCGCCGCCTGCACCGCGGCGAGGTCTTCGAGCGGACGCTTCTTCCCGATCGTGATCGCGACCGAGGACTGCGGCAGCTTCCTGAGAACTCCGCGCAACGCCGAAAGCGGCTGGCCCGTGGCAAGCATCACTTCGATGACCTTGAGCGCGGCCACAAGGCCGTCGCCCGTCCTCGCGACCTCCGCGCAAATCACGTGTCCGGACGATTCACCGCCCAGGACTGCACCCTCTGCGAGCATGCGCTCGCCCACATAGCGATCGCCCACCGGCGTTCGGAGCACCCGTCCCCCAGCCGCCTTCACGGCCAGATCGACCCCCGAGTTGCTTTGCATGGTCACCACCAGAACGTTGTTTGTGAGCGTCCCGCGGCGAAGGGCGCGGACCGCGAGTATCGTCAGGATGTCGTCGCCATCCAGGATCTCCCCGTGCTCATCGCACAGGACACACCGGTCGCCGTCGCCGTCGTTCGCGATGCCAAGGCGCGCCCCGGTTTCAAGGACCCTTGCGCGCATCCGGCCGGGGTGTTCGCTGCCGACGCCGTCATTGATGTTCCGCCCATCGGGCTCGGCTCCGAGGCCAATGACTTCCGCGCCCAGCCCCCGCAGCACCGCCGGACTCGTGCTGCAGGCCGCCCCATTCGCGGTGTCCAGAACGATGCGCCAGCCCTTGAGGCATTCCCGGGGCAACAAAAGAGAAACGGCGCGCGTGTATTCGGCCGCCGCGCCCGCGATCGCACGCACAGGGGCGCTGTGACCCGGATCTTCGCCAGGCCCTGCTTCGAGGAGAATCTCCTTCTCGATCGCAGATTCCTCCGCGTCGCTGAGTTTGCACCCGGATGGTCCCAAAAACTTGATCCCGTTATCGGTCGCAGGATTGTGGGATGCAGTGATCACGACCCCCAACGCGGCTCCACTGGCTCTCACTGCGAGGGAGACAGCCGGGGTCGGCACAATCCCGAGGCTGAACGGTGCGAGGCCTTCGGATGCAAGTCCCGCCGCCAGCGCCGCCTCCAACACCGGTCCGGATTCGCGCGTGTCCCGTCCAATCAACACCCGGAGGGCATCTGCGGAGGAATGCGCTCCAGCCGCGCATTTTACCCAGCGACCGGCGGCCGCGCCAAGACTCCGGGCAAAGGCCGCGTTTATGACAGGTCCGCCATACTCGCCCCGCACCCCGTCGGTTCCAAAATACCGCCGGCTCATGAACAGAAGAACTCCCTCGTGGCAGCGATTTTCGCCCTCACGGCGCCGCCCAAAAGCAGCTGCCTCGCCGGCTCCACCCCCTCCTTGATCCACGCGTGACGGCCGACGATCCACAGCGCAACGGCGACGTTGTAAACGATGGTGTCCACGAGACCGCGCGGACCGCGGCCGCAAAGAATCTCCTCCACAATGTGCATGCTCGTCGGAACATCGCCTCCCTGGATTTCCGAAAACGGCGCAAGGGGGAACCCAAACTCCCTCCCATTCCAGTGTCCATCCACCGCCGCCAGGCTCCCAAAGCCGCGCACGCGGTTGACGGTCGCGGTGGTAAGCTCGTCGATGCCGTGGCTGGCATCGACCATCCCTGCGACTACAATGCCCGCCTTCGAGTCGAGCCTTGCCATCGTGTCCGCCAGCGTCAGCACCCACGGTTCCGAGATAGTGCCCACCAGCGCATGCGCGGGCCGTCCCGGATTGATCAGGGGTCCGAGAAAATTGAAGACCGTGCGCCGTCCCGCCGCTCCGAGCTCCTTGCGAACCGCAGCGACATTCTTAAAGGCAGGATGGAAATTGGGCGCGAAGAGGAAAACGTACCCGAGCTGGTTGAGGGCCAGCCGGAGTTTCTCGGGCGGCGCCGCCAGATTATATCCCATCGCCGCCAGAAGATCGGCGCTGCCGCATTTTGAGGTCACCCCGCGGTTGCCATGTTTCATCACCGGCACGCCTGCGCACGCAAGCACCAGGGTCACCATGGTGGAGACATTGAATCCGCCCAGGTGATCGCCACCGGTGCCAACAATGTCCACTGCACGCGGAGCCCACATTTCCATGCCGGGATTCACCGCGAGATTGCGGAAAACAGCCGCGAAGGCGGCGATCTCGTCGGGTGATTCCCCCTTGTCGGAGAACGCCACGAGAAATGCAGCCTTGTCTGCGTCCGGCACTTCAGGACTCGCCAGCGCTTTCGCCGCTTCCCCCACCTCCGCAGGGTTGAGTTCCTGCCGGGCCGTCAGCTTCGCTGTCAGAACAGTAAGGTCGGACATACAACCTCCCACTGTTGTCGGGATTGGGATCGGAGAAAAGCCGAAAAACTTCCGCTGGCCCGAATAACCGCCGTCAGTCGGCCGGCGCGCACTCAGGCAGGGGGCGCCTTCTTTCCGCGCGGAAATCAGCGCGGAAATCCGTTCCCCGCAATTTGAAGTCTTGACCCGCCTCCGAGCCGACCTTTACTCGGTTCTCTTTACTCGATTTACACCTGCCAGCCAGCAGACTGGATGGCAGACTGGACATTCTTCCAACATGGCTAACCCGAAAAGAAAACAATCCAAACGCCGTAGCGCCAACCGCCGGGCTGCCAACGCCTTCAAGGCTCCGCAGCTGGCCGTGGATCCCGCTGATGGGGGTGCTGTCCGGCCGCATCGCGTCAATCCCAAGAGCGGGATGTATCGCGGCCGCCAGGTGCTCTCGGTCGAAGTCTGAACTTATCGGGGCTTACGGCGGGTCTTCTCCGCTCGCCCCAGCGTTTCTCACAAACGATGGCAGACATGCCCGCCGCCGGTAGCATCGCCGTTGACGCCATGGGTGGCGACCTCGGACCAGCCGAGGCGGTCGAAGGCGCCCGGCTGGCGCTGGAAGAATACCCGGGGTTGAGTCCGCTCATTTTTGTCGGCGACACCGCGGTATTGAAGCCGCTGATGGCAAGGGCAGGCCTCGCCGGTCATCCGTCGGTGACGTTGTCCCACGCGTCGGAGGTCATCACCATGGATGACAAGCCGCTGCTTGCCATCCGGCGCAAGAAGGACTCCTCGATGATGCGCGCCATCGAGCTGGTCAAGAACGGCGAGGCCGTTGCCGTCGTCAGCTCTGGCAACACCGGCAGCCTCGTGGCGGCGGCGATCCTGAAGCTCCGCACCCTCGATGGCCTCGACCGCGCCGCATTGGCTGCCGTCGTTCCCCGCGCCGACGGACATTTCGTCCTGCTCGACGCCGGCGCCAACCCGGACGCACATCCCGAGCATCTTGTGCACGACGCGATCATCGGAACCCATTACGCGCGAATTGAGCTGGGCTGCGCCAGCCCGCGCGTCGGCCTGCTGACCATCGGAACCGAGGAAGGCAAGGGCAACGCCGTCATCGCCGAGACCCACGACGCACTCAAGCGGATCGGCTCGCTGGTGAATTACGTCGGTCCGGTCGAGGGATTTCAGCTCTTTTCCAACAATGTGGATGTGGTTGTTTGCGACGGTTTTGTCGGCAACATCTGCATCAAGAGCTGGGAGTCGCTGGTCAAGTTCTTCGGCAACGAACTGCGCAGCCAGCTCAAGGCAAATCCCTGCCGAGTCACCGGGGCGTTTTTCGCCCGTGGCGCGTTCGCCGCCCTGCGCCAGCGGGTCAACCCCGAAAGATACGCGGGCGCCCCCCTGCTTGGAGTGAATGGCAACATCATCAAATCGCACGGGTCGAGCAACCGCCAGTCGTGGAAGAACGCGATCCGGGTCGCACGCGATGCCATCCAGTACGATCTGAACCACCGCATCGAGGTCGATGTCGCGTCCGCCAACAACCTGCTGCAACAGAAGGTCGCGTGACCGGGCGCCAAACAGGAGGCGGCATTCGTGGGGAACGCGCACAGGTCAATGGGACGCGCACCGCTGAACGTTGCGTTGGAATCGGGAACAAGCCCGGCTCGCCGCTGACAAAGACAGCTGTCCTGTTCCGCCCCGGGACCGGCCGGCGCCAAATCAACTACTTCCATAAAACCCGATCCCATCACCTGGTGCGCTTTGATATCGTCATCGAATGTCCTTTCGTCTCCGCGAGACCAATGGCATTCGGGCCGGGCTTGACCTGCGGTTCCACCCTGATTCGCTGGTAACCTCTTTGACCATGCCGTTTACCCTCCCATTTAACCGCTGCACGTTGTTGTTTGCAGTCGTCCTGTTGCTTTCGCTCCCGGCGCGGCTTGCCGCCGACGTGGTCTGGACGCCCGAAGGCGGCTGGCGGATCGTGGGCGGGGCCACGGCAGGGCTTGCTGGCGAGCAGGCATCCAATGCGCTCCAGCTGATGAACCGGGCGCGCGCCGCAGAGGAGAAACATCACTACTTCTGGGCGCTGCACTACTACAAGAAGGTCACGAAGAAATACGAGCGTTCGATCTACGCGCAGGAAGCCTTTTTTCACACGGCCCTCATCCGCGTCGCCCAGCACAAGTACGTCAAGGCGTTCAAGGCATATCAGGAGATCGTCAACCGGTTTCCGAACACAACGAGATTCAACGAGGTCATCGGCCATCAGTATCGCATCGCCGCCGATCTGCTCGACGGCGCCCAAGGCCGCTACCTTTGGATCATCCCCGGTTTCCGCAACCGCGAGGCCTCGATCGGGTTCTTCGAAAATGTGGTGATGAATGCGCCCTACAGCGAGTACGCCCCGGTCGCATTTATGAGCATCGCGAAGGCCCATCTTATCCTCCACGACCCGGAGGAGAGCATCGACGCCCTCGACCGCATGATCAACACCTATCCCAAAAGCGTGCTCACGTCGGATGCCTACCTCATGTCCGCCCAGACCTACGCTTCCATGGTGTCGGGGCCCGCCTATGACCAGACAGCTGCAAAGGAGGCCATCACCTATTTTCAGGATTTCGTGATCCTGTACCCCAACGATCCCAAGATCGCCGTCGCGGAAGATGGGCTCACCGAGATGAAGCAGGAACTCGCGGACAGCAAGATAAACCTGGGCGACTATTACCTGAAGTACCGCCGAAATTTCAAGGCGGCCAGGGTCTTTTACAACGAGGCCATCACCGATTTCCCCGATTCTCCGGTCGCCGCCCGTGCGCGGACAAAGCTTGCAAAGGTGGATGCCTTGCTTGCCGAACAGGAGAAGGCCACCGCCGGCGGCAAGTCCAAGCCGGCCAGGAAAAAGTGGTTCCTGTTCTTCTGAGCCCCCTTCACCATTCCGGCCTTTCCGGAAACCCAGCCGTCGCATCGACCAGATCCGCCTTCGACCCGAAACATGCCGGCCCGGCGGCCCAGCGGAGCAGACTTCCGCCGGTTCTCCGGGGCGGCAGGACCGGGGGATGACACAAACCACCTTGAGAACCATCCGGTGCAGTTCCTCCAGATTTCTGGCAGTCGTCCTGACGGGCTTCTGTCTTCTTGCCTCGGCGTGTTCGCATTATCAGCTCGGCACACAGGCGAAACTGGCCTTTTCCACGCTGTACGTGGCGCCGATCGAGAACCGCGCGATGCTCCCGCAGACGCAGGCCATTGTGGAAACGGAATTGCGCAGTGCCCTCCTGAAGGACGGCCGGGTGACCCTCGTCAACTCGCCGGAGGCCGCCGACGCGGTTCTTCACGTCTCATTGGTCGGATATGATCGCGATGTCACCGCGGCCAATCCCGCCGACACCGGTCTTGCGCGTGAATTTGCATTGAACCTTCGCGCTTCCTGCACCCTGACCGACCGCCGCACCCAGCATTCCTACTTCACCGACCGCAAACTGGATGTGACCAAGGCGGCGTTCACGGACAGCGGACAGCTGCAGTCCGAGTACCAGACCATCCCGCTTCTCGCGAGCGCCCTCGCCGACGAGGTGGCGCATGCCGTCCTCGACGTGTGGTGACAAACTGACGCCGCCGGGGCGGCATTGTCGGTCGCCAACCCGTGGGTTGCCATCGCCCGTCGTTCCGATATCTTCGGCGGGAGACCTTTCCCCGCCGGCAATTCATCCATGCACCCGCCGCTTCTCGTCCCGTCAATCCTCGCTGGGAATCACGCCCGCCTCGCCGACAGCGCGGCGTTGGTCGAACATCTGGGCCTGCCCTGGATTCACATCGACATCATGGACGGGCATTTTGCGCCGAACCTGACGTTCGGGCCGGGCACGGTCGCCGCGCTGCGCCCCGCTTCGAAGCTCTTCTTCGACGTGCACCTGATGCTCGACGAACCGCACCGCTACATTGAGGCGTTCGCCAGGGCCGGCGCCAACGGCATCAGCGTTCATATAGAGCCCGGCTACGACCACGCCGGCGCGCTCGCGCGCATCCGCGCGCTCGGCTGCCAGAACGGAATTGTGCTCAATCCCGGCACTCCCGCCGAAGCGGTCGAGCCGTTGCTCGGCGCGGTGGACCTCGTCCTCGTCATGACGGTCCAGCCTGGCTTCGGCGGACAGGCGTTCCGCCGCGACATGCTGCCCAAAATCGCCCGCATTGCCGGTTGGCGCCGCGACCGCGGGCTCGACTTCCGTCTCGAAGTCGACGGCGGCATCGATCTGGGCACGGCGGCGGAATGCCGCGCCGCGGGCGCGGACACGTTCGTCGCAGGTTCGGCCTTCTTCGGAGCGACCGACCTCGGCGCATTCACCCGCGGTTTTGCGCAGGTGAAATAGGCGCGCCTCTGCGCGACCCATTCCGCCGGCCGCACCGTCAGGCGACGGGCGCGGATTGCGCCGTTCCGGTCTCCCTGCCCCGGGCACGGTCGCTCGGACGCCTCATCCCACTGGACCGCCGGTAGCCGAATTTTTCATAGAGGCCGTGGGCGTCCCGCGTGCCAAGCAGGCTGTTCGTGTTCTTCACGCACGGGTGGGCGACCACACACGACATGAGCCATTTTCCCAGCCCCTGCCCGCGATGGCGTTCATCGATCACGACGTCGCATACCCACGAAAACGTGGCCTGGTCCGTCACCACGCGGGCGAAGCCGGCCTGCTCGCCCGTCGTCTTCCGGTACAGCCCGAAACAGATCGAATTGCGGACCGACGCTTCGATCACCTCGCGCGGACGGTCCCCGGCCCAATACGTCGCGTTGAGCGTCCGGCACAGGAACGCCAGATCCAGCCGCGCCGGATCGGTGCTGATCACGTACTCCCCGTCTTCATACTCCATGGCATTCCCCTATTGTTTTACTTTCGCGAGTTCTTCAGCGCGCCGGTATTGATCCCGGAAGGTCCTGGCGAGTTTCCGCGCGAGCTCGATCTCGTCGATCTTGTTCTTTGAAACAAGCGCGGCCCTGATCTCCCCTGAGGCCTTGTCGTAGTCGACGGCCGACATGTCCTGGAGCGCAGCCATGGCCTTCGGGGGCTTCCCAGCGGCGATCGCCGCCCTCCATGCGGCAGCGAGCTCCTCATGCGTGTCCTGGCACATGACGCGCACGATGAATGCAAGCTCCCCGAAAAGCCCGTCCGTCCACGCGGCGTGATAGATTAGCTGGTCCTTCTCGGCAAACGGAGACACGTCCGGATCGCCGCGCCACCGCGCCCAGTCCTCGTGCGTGTAGAAGTCCCTCCGCACAGGCATCCGCCGCAGGCTGTAATGCTGCGGCCCGCCCGGCGTCCCCGGCCTGAAACCCCACAATTTCTGCGCATCCAGCGACACCACCCAGTCAATGAAAGCGAGCGCCACGGCCCGATTCTTCGCACCACGCAACAGGGCGACCGGATCGACCGAGGAGACTGTTCCGCCCGCCGGCGACACAAACCCAAGACGGTCCGATCCGCCGCGCCGGCGTTCCGCCTCCGACTGCTCCCGCCCATAGAAATCGATGCACATGCCCGCCNNGTGAAGTAGCGGGCGTTGGCGCCGATCAGCTGGATGCACCGCAGCCCGGCAACCCACCCCTCGCGTATCGCCTTCGATTCGACCTCCTTTTCGTCCAGCGCGGAAATTCTCTCCGCCGCAACCGTCAGGGCGAACCACCGCTCCTGTATATGTTCTTGAATCACGTTCTCAAATGCAGTGGCCATCGAACTGCTCCTCGTCGGGTCCGCCAGCGCAACCTCCCCCCGCAGACGCGGGTCCTGCAGGTCCGCCCACGCCCGCGGCGCTTCTCCGATCTTGAGCCTCGCCAGGGACTCCTTGCTGAAGAGGATCCCATAATTGCTCAGCACCGTGCCGACCCACNNTCCGCGCCTGTCGTTCGAAATCGTAGGGAGCGCCGCCGAAGAACAGATCGATGCCGCAGCCGATGCCCGATTCCATGAACGCCCGGCGCGCCGCCTGCGCCGGGTTGTCCTGATCGCGCCCCGCAGCCGGCGTCATACCGGGGTCCGCAAACCCCGCCTCGACCGCCTTGCTCCATCCCCGCTTCAGCGTGTGCGTCCAGTAATCCTCGAACGCCGCCGTGTAGGCTCCATNNGCGTGATGATCACCAGCGTGGCGTCGGCCCGCCCGCCCGCCGGCTTTCGCGGGCGCAGGACGAAGGGCAGCGCAAGGGTCGCAGCCAGGAGGACGACGACGAGTATGATCCGCTTCATGCCATGCCGGCTAATCGACGAGGATGACGGCGTCATCCGGATCCACGCTGGCAATGAGCCTGCCCTCGGAGGTCGGCCCGACAAAACGCGGATTCAGCTCTATGATCTTCAGCGTGATGCCCGCACACACAAAGTCATACCGCGCCATCTCCCCGAGGTAGACGGCGTTGCCGATGACGCCCTCGACGCAATTCTGCGCCTTCTGTTCCCGCCCGAGGACCCAGCATTCCGGTCGGATGGCGACGACAACCTCGTCTCCGACCTTCGGCGGGAGCGTCGGATCGCCCAACACGCCATCGATGCGCCCCAGCACAGTCTCAACGACGGCCCGCCCGCCGCCGCCCGCCACCACCTTGCCAGGAATGAAACTAGCCTCACCGACAAAATCGGCCGCCTTCCGGCACACGGGCCGCCGGTAGATCTCTCGCGGAGCGCCGACCTGAAGTATCCGCCCCTCGTGCATGATCGCAATGCGGTCGGCAATCGCCAACGCCTCCTTCTGGTCGTGGGTCACGTACACCGTCGTCAGCTGGAACTCCTTGCAGACCCGCCTGATCTCCCCCCGCATCTCCGTGCGCAGCCGCGCATCCAGGTTCGAGAGCGGTTCGTCGAGCAGCAGGCAGCGCGGCCGGACAACCAGCGCCCGGGCGAGCGCGACCCGTTGCTGCTCGCCGCCGGAAAGTTCGCCCGGCTTCCGGTCGAGACATTCTCCCAGATGCACCGCCTCAACCGCCTGCAGCGTCCGCCGGTGGATTTCATCGGCCGGCAACCTGCGTTCCTCAAGTCCGAACGCCACGTTCTTCGCCACCGTCAGGTGGGGCCAGAGCGCGTAGCTTTGAAAGACCATGCCTGCGTTGCGCCGGTATGCCTCCTGCAGCGTCACATCTTCCTCGCCAAACAGGATTCTCCCGTCGTCCGGCCTGCAAAACCCCGCCAGACACCTCAGCAGCGTCGTCTTCCCGCAGCCGCTCGGCCCGAGGAGGAAGAACAGCTCCCCCGGATTGATCGTGAGGTCCAGATTCTGCAGCGCGACGACCGGGCCGAATCGCTTTGTCAGCTTCTTGATCTGAATTGAAATCATCGCTTTTCGCCGTCTAGGGGTCTCTCGGAACGCAAGTCCGACAGCCTCCTAGCCCGGATGCTGTACACTCTACTCTGTAGGCGGCCTGCAGTCTGTTGACTATCCGCGGGCCGAGTCTGCTGGCCGACACATCCGGGCTACTGGCAAAACCGCCCCCCCAGAACGCTCCGCAGAGCGCCCGGCAAGATTGTGAGGCGTGCCTGAGCCGGCAGTCTTTTCTCGGTCTGCTTGGACGCATGATCCTTCTTCGGAGGGGCGGTTTTGAATCTAGCCCGCATATCCTGCGGCCACCGCTGGCAAATGTGACGCGTGCTGATAAGTGATCGTAGCGGTGGCGCAAACTGTGAAATATGCGGGCTAGAGTCCTTGAACTGCAATGCATAAAGACTCAAGCACGGTCTGGGGCGGTTACCCGCCATGAGGCATGCGGCCGAGCCTGCCGGAGCCAAAAGGAACACGCCCGGTTAACGGATTGCCAGCCGCCGGTGTTTCATGCTTCCCTTTCGAGCCCGCCATCCCGACGTCTCCGTCCATCCGCCTCCCCCCCATGCCTGCAATTAAGATTCCCCTGCCCGGCTTTGAAGACCTCGACGAGATCATCGTTTCCGAAACCATGATCAAACGCCGCGTCCGCAGGCTCGGCGCCGAGATCGCCGCCGCGTTTGGCGGGGAGGAGATCACCGTCGTCGCAATCATCAACGGAGCGCTGTTCTTCGCCGCCGACCTGCTCCGCGAAATCCGCCGCCCCGTCCGGCTCGACTGCATCCGCGTCTCCAGCTACCGGAACGAAACGCGCGCGGTGGGCAAGCCGGAGATCGTCCACAGCATGACGATCGACATCGCCAACCGCCACGTGCTCCTGATCGACGACATCCTCGACACGGGCAAGACGCTTTCCGCGGTCGTCCCTCTCATCAAGAAGCTCAATCCCGCCTCCGTGAAAACCTGCGTCCTGCTGGACAAGAAGGGCCGGCGCGAAGTGGACTTCGACGCCGATTTCGTCGGCTTCCAGATCCCCGACAAGTTTGTCGTCGGCTACGGACTGGACTTCGCGGAACGCTACCGCAACCTCCCGTGCATCGGCGTCCTCAAGCCGCATCTGCAGAACCCGCCGGAGTGGCGTTAGGAGCCCGTCGGACTTCGTCCTCCCCTTCTTCGCCAAGCTCCGGTGCGGCCTGTCAGGATTCAACGGCCACGCCGTGGCTCCCTGAGCGAAGGCGGGCGTGCTCCTGAACATACGGCGGACGCCGTTTGGTGCAGAACGGCGACTTTTCTTCCAATTCAGCGGAGAAGTTTTGAACTTTGGCCGTGGAGGGCGATCCGACCGAATCGGGTTTTGTCGTTTGTGGTGGACAGCGAAGTTCGGAACGCTGGACTCAGGGGGCCATGGCACGGAAGCTGCGATTGGAAGCGGAGAGAGGCATCTGCTACGTTATCAGCCGTGGGAACTGCCGGATGGAACTTCTTCGTGCGGCGAAGACGCGGACGGCATCACGAACCACAAAACTTGAACCCGGCGGGTCGTTCCTGCAAAATGAGGATGAGTAGAGTAGGCAGGGAGTCGCCCGCTACGGAATAGCGAACAACTCCCGGCCCCTCATCGAACCGGACGGGCGGATTTCCCGCATCCGGCTCTCCGAGGTCGTTCACCGTTTGGCTATCGGGGTCCAGGGCGCATGCGTCGGCAGCATCGCGAGTTCGTATTGGCCTTCCAGTCGCTCGTTGGTGAAGAACGTGTAGCAGTCATGGGTGCGACCGTATTTCTTCCACAGCCATTTGCGCGTCCGGTCACGCAGCCAGTATTGCTGCTGTGCGAAAACGCCTACGCAGTTGCCGTAGTGGTAATACTGACCCCACCCCTGCACGATGCGATTAACCCGCCGGACGCTCTCCGCACAGCTCCGCCAAGTCGTCCAATGATTGAGTTCTTCCCGGACGGCGTCGCGCAATTTCTGCCGTGCTTTCCGATTGGGTTCTACGTGAGGGTAGCACGTGCCCTTGGTGCAGATTCGCCGCCAACTCACCTCGAAGCCAAGGAATCGAAAGCTCTCCTGGCGCACGTCGATGACACGGGTCTTGGTTTCATTCAACCGCGGGCCCTTGGCGGCCAAATAGACTTTGAGCCGCGCAAACAGCGCCGGCCCGTCGCCGGGTCGGCACAGCAGCACGAAGTCGTCCGCATATCGTACCAGTTTTGCATCCAATTCCGGCCGGCCGTTCACCCCATGATCCAAACTGTTCAGATACAGGTTGGAGGTCAGCGGTGAGAGCGGTCCGCCTTGTGGCGTCCCGCGGAGGATGGGTTCAATCAGCCGCTTCCCGTCGATCTCCTCTACGATGGGAGCTCGCAGGAATCGTTTGATCAGGCACAGGATACTGCCGTCGCTTACGCGGCGGGCCACCAGCCGCAGCAAGCCGGCGTGGTCGATGGTGTCGAAGTAGCCGCTCAGGTCGGC
>PMKA01000365.1 GCA_003157575.1 Opitutia bacterium | reverse complement strand
CCGTATCTGGCGCGAACCGAGCAGATGACCACCAGCCAGTTTTACAAATTGGTCAACCACGAGTCCGGGTTGCTTGGCGTTTCGGAAACCAGCTCGGACATGCGCGACCTCCTTGGCCGTGAAAAGAAGGACGTGCGGGCGGCGNNCTCCTTCGCCGCCGCGCTTGGTGGATTGGACACGCTCGTCTTTGCCGGAGGCATTGGCGAAAACGCGCCCATTGTTCGCGCACGCATTTGCGAAGGCCTGGACTTCCTCGGCATCAAACTGAGCGGATCTCGAAACAAGGAAACTGCAGGAGTGATTTCCACCGACGCCAGCCGGGTCACCGTTCGCGTCATTCGCACGGACGAAGCACTGATGATCGCGCGATCGGTGTGCCGCACCCTCGGATTTCGGCCGGGCCAGGACCGTGTCGGGCTTCCTCCCCGACGTTCCTGATGTTAACGGGAATTCCGGCCCGGCGACGAAATCCACCCGCCGGCCGATTCCGTTTTTGTGCGTTGGCATGCACAATCCCCGGCAGGGTTATGCCCCATGGAAGGAGGCCAACCCGGAAAGTAGGATTGGGCAATGGCCACGCCCAAATCCTCTCCTTCCAACAGTCGCCCACACGTCCGTGTCGCGGATAAGAGTCCCCGTTCAAAAAGCACGCTTCCCAGTTCACCGGCAGAGGCAGAACGGGAGATAGCGGGACTCCGCCGTGGACGGGAGCGCCTTGAGACCGAGCCCACGCCAAACGATACCGACGCACGTGCTTCGCTCATCTAGCGGCCCAGGCGGCCCCACATACCATGCTACGCAAAGCCAAAACGCTGAAGGGATACAAACTGGCCGGCCTTGATGGAGACCTTGGGAAAGTCCAAGAGTTCTACTTCGATGACCTGCACTGGACCGTCCGCTACCTGGTCGCGGCTACAGGGAACTGGCTCACCGGCCGGCAGGTGCTGATTTCTCCGTATGCCCTGCTTCCGGTGAATATCGTGGAGCAAAGCATCGGCGTGAATTTGACCAAAAAGCAGATCGAGGACAGCCCGTCATTGGACAGCGACAAGCCTGTCTCCCGCCGATTCGAGGAGGACTACTATGGGTATTATGGCTGGCGGATCTATGGGAACGGCCCATACGCGTGGGGTTATTCTCATCTCCCGGTGCCGGACTGCGAAAAATGGGAAAAATCCACCAAAGGCGCACAAACGGAGGATCTGCATCTGCGCAGCACTCAAGATGTGACTGGTCATCATATCCAGGCCGCCGACGGCGAGATTGGCCACGTCGAGGATTTCATCATCGATGACCAGACGTGGGCGATTCGCTATCTGGTCATCGATACACAGAACTGGTGGCCGGGAAAAAAGGTGCTGATTTCGCCAAAGTGGATCGAGCGCGTCAGCTGGAGCGAGTCGAAAGTCTTCGTCAATCTTCTCCGCGAGGCGATAAGACGGTCACCGGAATACACGGATGAGTATGTCGTCACTCGTGATTATGAGGCGGGCCTGCATCAACACTACAAGCGCCCAGGATACTGGGAAAATGAACTGGCGGACATGCAGTCTGCCCGAAAAGGGAAGCAATGATGGCGGAGCGCCAGGAGGCCACGCGACAAACGGACGGCAGGCCGGGCGTTGCGTCCGGTCCACGCTGGAAGCGGATTCATCACAGCCCGTTCTTCTGGATAGCCGCATGCTTCATCCTAATCGCGATGACGGTTTACGTTGTGACAAACAATTTATCCTTTCGGCCGGGCCGGGCGCCGAAAAATCAGGCGCCTGCTCTGGCCCCGTAATACGGGCGCGGGACCCAGACGAGCAATGGCCCGGCAGAGATCATTGGTCGCATGAAGACCGTTCTTGCCCTTTCCTATTTCGCGACCTGGGTTGCCATCCCGCACCTGTTGTTCCTCAAGAAACGGCCTGCCGCGACGCTTGCCTGGCTCTGGGCCATCATCTTCATTCCGTTTCTTGGCACACTTGTCTACTGCCTGTTCGGCACTGACCGGCTCAAACGTCTGCGCCTCAAACAGCGGGCACGGTTTTCTGCGTGGCCGTTGGGGCAACTCAGCCCGGCCAGCGCCACGGACCAAGAGACGGCGGATCTTATCGAGACCCTTTCGGGCCGTGAGCGTCAGTTCCTGCAACTGCTCTCGCGCATCAACCAGCTTCCGGTCAGCTCCGCGGCGGCGCTGCGCATCCTGCGCGACGCAAAGGAATTCTATCCCGCGCTCGAGGAGCGGATCCGACACGCAGAACATCACGTTCACCTTGAGTTCTATCTCTGGCGCGACGATGACACCGGCCGGAGGTTCCTGCGCCTGCTGACGGAGGCGGCGCAGCGCGGCGTGAACGTGCGACTGCTTCTCGACGGCGTCGGCTCGTTTGGCCTGCGCAGGAAGCGACTGACAGACTTCCGCGCGGCCGGGGGCAAGTTTGCGTGGTTTCAAAGCCTCGATCCGAAGCGGGGCCGCTTTGTGCTCAATCTGCGCAATCATCGCAAGCTTCAGATCATCGACAGCGCCGTGGCTTTTGTGGGCGGCATGAACATTGGCAGGGAGTACGAGGGGCTTGATCCCGAGTTCGGTCACTGGAGCGATGTCCAGGTGGAGGCCACCGGCTCGGTCGTCTGGGAATTGCAGGAGGTGTTTGCGGACGACTGGTTCTTTGCCACCGGAGAGAAATTCCCGGAGCATGCCGCTCCCGCCTTGCGCCCTGTGTACCCGACACACGTCGTTGTCGGCGGGGCCGATCGCGCGAATGAGCCCATGAGCAAATCGGTCGTCAGCCTCCTTCACGAATCCACAACGAGGGTATGGATCGCCACCGGCTATTTCGTGCCGGACGACGTGTTGCTCGCGGCGTTGGAACTTACCGCAAACCGCGGCGTCGACGTCAGGTTGCTCGTCGCAGCAAAAAACGACTACCCGGCGCTGGTGATCGCAGGCCGCTCCTACTACGACGAATTGCTGGCCGCCGGCGTGCGCGTCTTCGAATACACGGCAGGAACCAATCATGCCAAGATCGTGGTGGCTGACGATCAGTGGGCCATGGTTGGATCGGCTAATCTCGACTACCGTTCCATGCGCCTGAACTTCGAGCTCGACCTGCTTTTCCGCTCGCCCGAACACAACAGCGCGCTCGCCCGCATTCTGGAGCACGATTTCGCGCTCAGCCAGGAAATCGATCCAACGGTGTTCGCTGGTCGCCCGATTTCCCGGAAATGGGCCGAGGCGGCATTGCGTCCGCTCTCGCCGATGCTCTGAACCGGTCGTCATCGCGCCCGGTGCCTGATTCGCAGGCCCCGGGAACCGCTCGCGACCATGCGCGGTGGAGCCGCCGGCTGGACCAACAATCCGTGGTAGGGGCATACCCCATACCGTCGCCGTTTCCGCCGGCGTAAGGTGAAGCCGGTTTCAATGCAGATCGCAGGGGAGCCCGATTTGTCGCACAAGCGTCATCCGACACGCCGACAGCAAAGAGACCATCGGCCACGTCCGGCGACTCTGGGAAACAGGTTCGTAATTATGTTGTGTAAGATGAATGCCACTACCGATGTTCTCTCGACGGAACTGCTGCGCCAGATGAACGCCTACTGGCGCGCCGCCAACTATCT
>PMKA01000057.1:5779-6074 GCA_003157575.1 Opitutia bacterium | reverse complement strand
CCTGCCGCCGCTGAAAGACCTCGGTTTCGACAAGCGTCAACCGCCCCCGATCTCGACCGAGGAGCCGCACAAGCTGCCATAACCCCGGTTCGCCCCTCCCGCACCGCCCGCCAGCATGGCCACAACATCGCATCCTGCCCGCCCCGCGCGCCCTGCGGTCCCTTCCACTGCCACCCCGGCGCCCGGAACGGAACCCGCGGCATCCATCCGCACAGAGGGCCTTGTGAAGGTTTTCGGCCAGCGCACGGTCGTCAACGGCATCGACCTTCAGGTCAACGCCGGCGAGATCGTCGGC
>PMKA01000057.1:0-5755 GCA_003157575.1 Opitutia bacterium | reverse complement strand
GTCGAGCAGAACATCCTCGCCATCGTGGAGACGCTGCCGCTCGCGCGGCGCGAGCGGCCGGCGCGCGTCCGCCAGCACCTGGAGGAACTCGGCCTCGGCCACCTCGCAAAACAGAAGGCCTACACGCTTTCCGGAGGCGAACGACGGCGCCTGGAAATCGCCCGGGCGCTCGTGACCGCCCCGCGGTTCCTGCTGATGGACGAACCGTTCNNCACCGACCACCAGGTCCGCGAGACCCTGAACATTGTCGACCGCGGCTACATCATCCATGAGGGCCGGGTCATCGCCGAGGGACCGCGGAACTACCTGATCAACGACGCCAAGGCGCGGGAGTTCTACCTTGGCAGGGACTTTAACCTCTGACCCATGTCCAAAGCCATCAACGGCATCACCGTCGCGCATTTCTTCGATACCTACGGCGCCAAGCTCAGGCTCGAATTGGTGACCGGTCGCGAGGGCATGCACCGCCTGATCCGTGAACCCGCGATCAACCGGCCGGCGCTCGCGCTCACCGGATTTTTCAAGTATCTCGCGAACAAACGCATCCAGGTGCTCGGCGCCGCCGAGATGTCCTTCCTGCGCACCCTTTCCGACGAAACCCAGCAGACGGTCCTCAACGGCATGGCGGACCGCCACATCCCCTGCATCGTCCTGACCCGGAATTACAACCTCCCCCGCCTCATGCTCGATGTGGCGCGGCGGCGGCGTCTGCCGATTTTGCGGACGCCGATGATCACGAGGATATTCCTGAACACGGCGACCCTGTGCGTGGACAACGAGTTCGCCCCGTCCGCCACCGAACAAGGCACAACGGTCGACGTAAAGGGCGTCGGCGTCATGATCCGCGGGGACAGCGGCGTGGGCAAGTCCGAGTGCGCCCTCGCCCTTGTCGAGCGGGGCCACAGCCTGATCGCCGACGATGTCACCGTCATCAAGGTGCTCGACGAACGCGAGCTCATCGGCAGCAGCCGGGAGATCACGAGGGGCTACATGGAGTGCCGCGGCATCGGCATCATCAACATCGCCGAGATGTTCGGCATCAAGAGCGTCCGGATGGAGAAGCGCATCGACATGGTCGTGAGCCTGCGGACCTGGACTGCGACTGCCGAGGAGGAGCGCACCGGGCTTGAGGAATCCTATTACGAGATCCTCGGAATCAAGGTTCCCCACATCGAGCTTTATGTGCGCCCCGGCCGGGACATCGCCCGCCTGGTCGAGGTCGCCGCGATGGTCCAGGCGCTCAAGCGCATGGGCCACGATCCGGCCAAGGATTTCAACAACCGCCTCATCGCCCACATGGCGAGGCACCCCGTCGGGGGCAAGAAGTCGCTCCGGGTGACGGCGCCCCCGTTCCCGCGCGAGGAGCCCGACAGGGATCCCGTCATCTAGCGGCCTCCCCGGGGCGCCCATCGCCGCCTAAAGCGAATCCTCCTCTCCTTCAGAGCGCCCCGGAACCCACGGTCCAAAAACAATCGTCGCGCGCCGCGGCGAAGCGAACCGACAACAACCCATCATGTCCTCCCTCCGTTTTGACGGCCGCCGGAACAATCAGCTGCGCCCGATCGCCTTCGACGCGAATCCGGCTCCCTACGCCGCAGGCTCGGTGCTGGCGCGCTTCGGCAACACCCAGGTCATCTGCGCCGCCACCATCGAGCCGAAGGTGCCCTCATGGATGCGCCAGCAGGGTGTGACCGGAGGCTGGCTCACGGCCGAGTATTCAATGCTTCCCTACAGCACGCTTGAGCGGAAGGCGCGCGACATCAGCCGCGGGAAGCTCGACGGCCGCACCGTGGAGATCCAGCGCCTCATCGGCCGCTCGCTGCGCGCGGTCATCGACCTCCAGAAGCTCGGCGACAACACGCTTTGGATCGACTGCGACGTCCTCCAGGCTGACGGCGGCACGCGCACGGCGTCGATCACCGGCGCCTATCTCGCCGCCCGCATCGCCATCCAGAAGCTGATCGACGGGAAGCGCATCTCCGAGAACCCGCTGGGCGACTCCGTCGCGGCGATCAGCGTGGGCCTGCTGGGCGGCAGCGAGCTGCTCGACCTGGCGTATCTGGAGGACAAGGACGCGGATGTTGACTTCAATGTCGTGATGACGGGCCGCGGCCAGTTCGTCGAGGTCCAGGGGACCGGCGAGGAGTCGACTTTCTCCCATGAGCAGCTCCAGCGGCTGCTGGCGCTGGCGGAAGAGGGCCTCAAGGAACTGGCGGGCCTTCAGACGGCCTTTCTCACAAAACACCTGCTGAACTGCCAGGCGATGATCAAGGAAAAGGCCGGTTGAACGGGTGGCGGCGCGGATTTCCGCAAACACCCGTGGCGCGCCGGCGGGAAGATCCGGGCGCCGGTCAGGGCCTGTCCGCCTCTTCGTCCGGATGCAGCACGTCGCGATCCGACGCGCTCTCCAGGTGTGCGGTGAGGTTGGCACGCGGCTTGAGCGAACCCTCGATCACCCGCTCGATCTCCGTCGCGATCCGGTGCGCGTCTTCCAGGACGGCCCCGGCGGGGAACAACAGGTGGCGTTCATTGTGATGGAAGTGACGGGCGCATCCGCCGGCGTTCCTGCGCTGCAGACGTCCGCTCCTGTGGAAGCCGGATCGGAGAATGCATTTCACAATGATGACGACGATTCCCGGCGCAACGCCGGTTTCGCGTCGCCACGGAAAACCCGCTCCGGCCGGGTTTCCGCTGCGGATTTGCCATCGATGGCCCCCGCCCGGGGTCACAGCCTTACAAAACCACATGGCCGAATTCAGCGCCAGTCGCTGCGCCGCCCCGCTCTCAAGCTCATGTCGCGACAAATGCGCTTGTCAGAATATCCTATACCCGCTAATCTCCAATTTGTAATTGGCAACGCCACGTTGCATGCCTTTTTAACTGGGCGATGACCGCTTTGGTCATAAAAGCGCCCCAGATAATCGGACTCCTTCACATCATGGTCAAAAACCTCTTCCCCTAGGTCGCGATCAATCGCGATCCCGAGAATCATGGGAAGCCCCCTTTCAGCAGTCGGATTCGCGATATTCCAACAGACCATAATGGAGAATGAAAATGAACGACCAAACACAGCAGCTTCGCATCAGTCTCAAATCGATTGAGGTGGACGAACGTGGCAAGGTGATCATTAGCAACCCCAAGTTGTCTGAAGCCATCAGAAAAGCCAAACTAGCCGGAATCGAGTACGTTTTCTTGGAGGCGGAGACCGGCAACTATTGTGTGGCCAAAAGCAAGCCCTGTGCGTAATTATCGGCGTCGGCAGCGCACGGTCCACGGTCGGCGATTGGATCTATATCGGGAGTGCTTTATTTCTCGGATCGGATTCAGGAAATCAATGCCCCGCCGGGTATTGATGTGTGGAGCGTTTGAATTGCACGGTCGCCATGGGAAAGATCTCATTCGCTGATGTGGCGTCCGCGTTGTCGGACGAAGCTTTGCACCTCGTGCTGATGCCGACGGAACAGTGCAATTTCCGGTGCATCTATTGCTTTGAAAGTTTCCGCCATGGCGCGATGCCCGTGCCGGTTGTCAACGCCGTCGAGAACCTTCTGACATCGCGGTTCGACGGCCTGACCTACCTGGTCGTCTCGTGGTATGGGGGCGAGCCTCTCTTGGCGATGAATGTGATTGCGTCGGTGTCTGAGCGCATCCGCTCGCTCTTAAAGTCCCGGCCGGTTGTCCGCTACAAGGGAAGCATGACAACAAACGGATACCTCTTGACCCCCGAGGTTTTCCGCAAGCTGCTCGATTGGAGAATCTTAACCTACCAGATTTCGTTTGACGGCCCGAAAGAGCATCACGACCGGAAAAGGATTCGTGCGGATGGGGGGCCAACATTCGACCGCCTATGGGGCAATCTCATCAAGATGAGGGCATTCCCGGATAGCTTTGCCGTGACAGTGCGGCTTCATGTTGATCGCGACAATTTCCGACAGGCGCCGGAGTTTCTGGAGCAATTCGCACGGGATTTCGGAGACGACAGTCGTTTCGCTGTCTACATAATCAAACTTGGGCAGTATTCCAATTCGCCATCGCAGAACTTGAATCTCCTCCCTCCGGGAGATTCTGACGGGATTATGAAAGAGATCCGTGAGTTTGCCGGTGCCATGAAGATCCCCGTCAGAGTGGCAGATCGGGACGATCATGAATCTAGTTCAATGTGTTTCGCGGCGAAGTTGAACTCCTTTGTGATCCGTTCCAACGGTGAGATCAGCAAATGTATCGTCGCCCTCGACCAGGACGCCAACCATGTGGGAAAAGTGAACGAGGACGGCACGTTGAATCTCGATCGCATGAAGTTGTTGAAATGGGCGCGTGGTTTGTCGTCGGGGGAAAAACAAGAACTGGAATGCCCGTTGCGCGATATTGATTTGCGGATTGCCGCCCGCACCTCTTGCGCAAGGGCACGGCCGGAGCCCTGATAGCTGCGTTCGTTGGCTTCCGGACTGGAGACGCGGCCGTCGCTTTTCCGCGGGGCGGAATGGATCAGGGCGTCGCACCTCCAAAATGACTGCTTGGATCGCCGGATCGTTCCCAATAGGAAACATAAAGCCTCATCCCATGAAGAAACTTGTTCTATTCCTCACCTCGGCCGCTTTGCTGGCCGGCTGCCAGCATGGCTCCCGCGCGACGTTGCCCAAGTGGACTTCGACCGAAAAGACGGCCGAATTCCCGGCAGCCGGTTATGTCGTTCGCAACAACGTCTGGGGCGAAGGCCCGGGCCCGCAGAGCATCTGGGCCGACTCACCCGCGCACTGGGGCGTCCATGCGTGTCATCCCGAGACGACCGGGGTCAAGTCATACCCTCATGTGGGCCGCACGGTACATCGGAGGCTCGCCGAGATTCAGCGATGCACCAGCCGCTTCGCCGTGACAGTGCCCGCCGCGGGCAGCTATAACACCGCCTACGACATCTGGTGCGAGCAGCACGCGTATGAGATCATGCTCTGGATGAACTGGCGCGGCAAGATGGGGCCGATCGCGCGCTCCTGGAATGCCAGGGGAGAGCCGGCGGTGGAGCTGACCGGCGTGAAGGCCGGCGGCCAGACGTGGGACGTCTACAAGGGGACAAACGGCGCGAATACGGTCATCACCTTCATGAACACCAGCCCCCCGACGGCCGGTGCGGTGGACATCAAGGCGGTGCTCGACTGGATCAAGGCGCAGGGCTGGTTTGAAAAGCACGAGCACGGCAACGTGCTGCTCGACGAGGTGCAGTTCGGCTGGGAAATCTCCGCTTCGCCGGGCGGGCTCGATTTCGCCGTCAACGATTTCGCGGTCGACGTGCGATAGGCTGCTAACGGCTCACTCCCGCAACGATCTGGGTGAAGGAGTGGGCCGGGAAGTCGTAGTGGATCGTCGCGCCGCTTGTGGCGACCTGTTCGGTCTTGGGCGCGTAGGTGTCGCGCGCCTCGTAGGCGTAGGGTTTGTTGGTGGTGTCGTCGCTGGCGATCTGGCTGACAGTCGCGTTGCCGGTGAACTTGCCCACGGCGCTTTGGATGTCGGTGTCGATGGCCTCGTCCTTGTGCCGGTTGACGACGTTGATGATGACCTGCTTCGCCTGCTTGTCGTACACGGCGGACACATCGAGATACGGGATGTGCGCGTAGTGGTCGCTTGTGCGGAACGTGTCGCAGTCGACAAAGACATCAAGCGCGGCGCCCCGGCAGCGGGTGGAGAACAGCTTGAACGCAAAGAACAGGGGCGACTTGTAGATTGCGTCGGTCTTTGGATCGCGCGCGAGGATGGAGGTCAG
>PMKA01000358.1 GCA_003157575.1 Opitutia bacterium | reverse complement strand
CGCCCGGCCATGTTTCTGGGAACGACGGACCGCGATCGGCTTGCCGGCAAGCGGCAGCCCTACATCGATTGCCAATTGTCCCAGCCCTGCCGATTCTTCAAGCAGGCGAAGGAGGGCGGTCCGTCCCTACAACGAACGTAGATCGGCTGTAACGCACACCTTTGGTTGCGGCGATGCCGCGGTAGGAAAAATGCGGGCTAGAATCCCTGGCGCTGAAGCTGTGCGCTCAGTTCCTGCTGGAATGCCTGGACGTCGCTCGCGGGCGGCTGATAACCCTTCTTGCCGGTGTCGAGCATGAGCCGCCCGTATTGGTCCAGCGCCCACTTTCCCGCCGTGCCATCGCTGAAAGTGACCGTGCCGCTGGCGACCGCGCCGGGGCGCACGAGGCGGTCGAGGTCGACCTTCACGGCACCCGCGCCCGCGGGGGCGGCATGATCATCGGCGAAATCGTCGGGCGGTTCCGCGTCCAGGCCGGGTTCTCCGACCGCCGGCTCCTGGGTTTCCGCATCCGGCCGTTCACCGCCTCCCGCGCCGACCACCTTCTTAAGTTTGTCCAGAAATCCGGCCTTCTTCTCCGCTTGGGCGGGCGCGGCCGGATTCCCCTTGGCCAGATCGAGCTTGGGGTCGCCTGCGATCTTGACGGCGTTCTTCAATTCGAGGCCCAGATCGTCGACCAGGAAGCGGACGTCCATGTAGGTCATCGAAACATGGAATTGCTCGGCGAGCTTCTTCTGGATGACCGCCAGGCTGTCGCCCGCGGCGACCCAGGAGGCCACGGCCTTTGTTTGTTCAGGAGAAAGTGACATGAGGGGAAGGGCGGTTGGTGGTTTCCACGAGGCAGACGGAATGTGCTGAAAATGCAAGCTGTGCAACACCGTCTTTTCCCTCGGGCCGGGAATTGTCCGGGCGCAGGACGGCGCCCCATCGGCATGTTCCTCAAACGATGCAATAAGGGTAGGACGCAAAAAAGCTTGCCAACGCAATGGCGAGGATATCTGATTTAGCGATCAATCAGTCGTTCGCTTTCCTTATAACCCCGTTGTCCCCGTCCCATTTTCCGTCTCCTGCACTCTTGCTATTCCAGTGACTCTCGAAACGCTGCGCCTGCCGCGGCATTTCTTTGTTCCGGTGATGCAGACCCCTTCCGTACCTCCAGGGCCCGGGCCGCGGTGTTGACTGTCGGCTTTGGCCCTCCCTCCCTTTCTTGCCGCTCCTCCGGAGCGACGTGAAACTGAACCACCCAAATACCATAAGCACTATGATCCCCAAGCAAACGCTAACGGTGCGACTCTCCGCCGCCGCAGGACTGCTGCTCGCAGCATGTGCTGCCGCCTCGGCGCAGGTAGCTCCCACTCCAGCCAACGCGAAGGCGCCCGCGGACTCCAACGCGAACGACGAGCTCGTTGAGCTGTCGCCATTCGTTGTTTCCGCCTCCGACGCCGACTCCGGTTACTCTGTGAAAGATACCCTTGCCGGCGCCCGTGTTCGTACTGACTTGAGGGACGTCGCGTCATCGATCTCGGTCATTAACGCGCAGTTCCTCAAGGATACCGGTGCTCGCAATAGCAAGGACCTGCTGGTCTATACCACCGGCACTGAAGTCGCCGGCTTGAATGGTAACTTCTCGGGCCAGAAATCGACCTACCTAGGCGGGTTCGTGCAGTCGGACTTCTCAGGGAATCCCAACACAGAGACCCGCGTTCGTGGACTCGACTCCGCCGACAATACGCGCGACTACTTCATCTCGGACATTCCCTGGGATGCGTACAACGTTGGCCGCGTCGACCTGCAGCGCGGACCGAATTCGATCCTGTTCGGCGTCGGCAGTCCGGCTGGTATCGTCAACACGAGCCTCAATGCCGCCGTCAATAATGACAACGGCAAGGTGGAGGGCCGCTTCGGCAGTTTCGGCAGTGTCCGCGGTTCTCTCGACGTCAACCAGGTGCTGTTGCCCGACCAGTTGTCCATCCGCGTAGCGGGGCTCGACGACGACACCAAGTATCAGCAGAAGCCCGCATACAATAGGGACCGCCGCGTTTTTGCGGCCGTTCGTTACTCTCCCGCGTTCCTGAAGAGCGACTGGGCCTCGACCACGTTCAAGGTCAACTTCGAGCAGGGAAAAGTCGATGCCAACCGCCCGCGCTACATGCCCCCCGAGGACCACATCACCCCGTTCTTCGCCACGACCGATGCCTACGGCGACGCGATCAACCGGCAGACGTATGATCCGCTCGTGCTCTGGCAATCCGGGTACGCCGGCATCACCGGCTCCTCCAATACGGGCACGAATATCAATTACTGGATTGGCCAATACAAGGGGCCGACCATGCAGACAACCAACAACGCGGTGGCTCTGTATCCCACGGCGCGTTCGAGTACCGTGTCGTCCTATTCGCAGGCTCTGCCCTATGGTGAGTATCTTCCCACAAACACGGGCTGGGGCGTTCCCTACTTTGCCGCGATGGGTATTGTCGGCCTGCAGGACTACGCGAAGAACGCTCATCTTCCGGGTGCGGATGCCGGCACGTGGAAGACGAAGTCGCTCAGCGATCCTACTATCTTCGACTTCTACAACAAGCTGATCGACGGCCCGAACAAGAAGGAGTGGCAGAAGTGGACCGCCTTCAATTTCGCGCTGGATGAGGTGTTCTTCCATAACCGTTTGGCGTTCCAGGTGGCCTATGATCGTCAGGATTACACCCAGGGTCAGGAGCGCAACCTGGCCAACCCGTTCATCAGCGTCGACATCGACAAGTACAACGGGACGTCCCCGGTCTGGGACCCCAAGGCAACGGTCAATCCGTATGCCGGCTACGCCTTCGTCGGTTCGGGTACGCGTGACAACGGCGGCAGCTCGACCGACACGCGCCGCGAGACGTTCCGCGCCACGGTCACCGCCGATCTCCGGGCGGAAGATATCTTCGACAAGAAGTCAACGTTGGCGGAAATCTTCGGTCACCATGTGATCACCGGTTTGTTCGACAACAACGTGGTCACGACCCGCAATCTGAGCTGGACGCGTTATGCGTTCGGCACCGATTACACGAATGCGATCGGTCTGTCCGGCAAGGGCAATCTGACCGACGGGGGCCGCGTGCTCGATTGGATCACCTACCTGGGCAACGTTTCCAACGCAACGACTGCATCCGGCCTGCATCTGGACAACATCTCGGCAGTCCAGTCGCCCGGCGGCACGGCCACGGTTAACTACTGGAACCCAACGTATACTTCGGCGTTGAGTGCCACGGACACGACCTGGACCAATCCCTACAGTTCCTACACTTGGACTGTGGCGACAGGCGCGTTGAAAGGCAGTTGGGTCCCCTCCGCGAAGACCGTGGCGAACTATAACAATCCGGCCAACTACGCCGGCTGGACAAACGCGCAGTTCAACATTCTGAATGCCGATCAGGGCGATCGCAACAGCCTCTATACCACGGCATCCAAGTTGCGGACGAAGATCGAATCGGGAGCCATCACCTATCAGGGCTTCTTCTTCGATGACACGATTGTCGCCACCTGGGGCTTCCGTCGCGACAAGGTGACCAACAATTCGGGTTACGGCACGACCGATGCGACCTCGGGCTCCGTCCTGAACTACAATACGATGACGTATAATTCGGCTTATGACGACACAAACACCGCCAACAACATCAGTTGGGGTCTCGTGTCCCATCTGCCGAAGGCTCTCCGCGCCCAGCTGCCGCTGGATACGGACATCAGCCTCCACTATGATCGCGGTCAGAATGTGCGTTCCGAAATCCGTTACGGTTTCAGTGGCAACCGCCTTCCGAATGCTTCGGGCAACACGGAGGAATACGGTTTCACGATCGACACGCTCAACGACAAGGTGCAGTTCAAGATGACGTGGTATGACACCAAGGTGAAGAATGCCAACATGGCCGACACCACCGGCCAGAATGGCACGCTGGGCAGCAATACGTACGAGCTTTATATGCTGCCGACTTGGGGCACCGTCCATGCCTTGACAGCGCGCGCCGGCCTCGCCGGCCAGCTGACCACCTATGATGCCAACGGAGCAGTCGTCAGCAATTCGGCGTCGTGGGCTTGGGACTGGGTTGGCAACTCGGGCAGCAACGCTACGTGGCTTTGGAAGTCGAACAACGATCCGCTGAGCGCCGCGTACAAGGCGGATCCGGGCGTTAAGGCGGAGCAGGCTGCCGTGGACGACTGGTTCAAATACATGAACATGGGCCAGACATGGTATGATAACTACGGCTACAAATTCAGTTCCTCGGCTTGGGCGGCCAGCGATTGGGCCAATATCATTCCTGGCAATGACGTTTCGAGTCCCAATGTCGGCGGCCTGCAGTCTTCGGGCGGTGGACGCATTCGCGGCACGTTCCCGATCGGCACGATTGATAACGAGTCAAAGGGTGTTGAGCTTGAGGTGACCGCCCAGCCCTTCTAGGGTTTGAGCCTTACAATGACCGCGAGCCGCACCGACGCTTCGCAGACGAAGGTTGACGCC
>PMKA01000336.1 GCA_003157575.1 Opitutia bacterium | reverse complement strand
GCAGTCCGCGAGCTTGCCGGGCAGCCCGCCGCCGGAGAGCGCGCCCTTGCGGATCGTCTCCCTGGCCTTGCGCGCGGCCTCGCGCGCCCGCGCGGCGTTGAGGCACTTGTCGATGACGCGCCGGGCGATCGACGTCTCCTTCTCGAAGAGGAACTTCAGTTTTTCGCCGACGATCTTCTGGACGATGCCGTCGACCTCNNCTTCTCCTTGATCAGGTTGTTGGCTTTGGCGAAATTGTTGATGACGCGCGTCAATGCCGTGCGGAAGCCGGAAAGGTGCGTGCCGCCCTCGAGATTGAAGATGGAGTTGGCATAGGCGAAGATCTGGTCGTTGTATGAGTCGTTGTACTGCATCGCCACGTCGACCATGGTGCCCGCCTTGGTCGGGTCCTCGTTGGGCACGGTGTCGGAGAACGTGATGGGTTTCTCGTGGAGGACGATCTTGTTGGTGTTGAGAAACCGTACGAACTCGGTGATGCCGTCCTTGAAAAGGAACTTCTCCTGCTTCTGGGACCTCTCGTCCTTCAGGTCGATGGAGACGCCGGGGTTGAGGAAGGCCAGTTCGCGCAGGCGGTTGGCGAGGATCTCGTATTTGAACTCCCGCGTGCTGAGAAAGATCTCCGGGTCGGGTTTGAACGTGATCTTCGTGCCCGTCTTCTTTGTTTCCCCGAGCACCGCCATCTTCTGCACGGTCTTGCCCTGTTCGAAGCGCATGTGGTAGACCCTGCCGTTGCGGCGGACCTCGGCCTCGAACCACTCGGAGACGGCATTGACGCATTTTGCGCCGACGCCGTGGAGGCCTCCGGACACCTGGTAGGCCCCCTTGCCGAACTTTCCTCCGGCGTGAAGATTGGTCAGCACGAGCTCGAGGGCCGGTATCTTATAGACCGGATGCTCGTCGACAGGGATGCCGCGACCGTTGTCCTCGATCGAGCAGGAGCCGTCGAGGTGGATGGTGACCGTTATCTGCGATGCAAAGCCGGCGAGCGCCTCGTCGATGGAGTTGTCAACGACCTCGAAGACACAGTGGTGAAGCCCCCGCTCCATCGTGTCGCCGATATACATGTCCGGCCGTTTCCGAACACCTTCGAGCCCCTCCAGCTTTTGGATTTTTGAAGCATCGTAGTCGGCGGCTCCAGCTTGGATTCTGCTCAGATTTTCCAGGTCTTCTTGGTCGGGCATGCGGGTGAGTATGGTCGTCAGAAACGAATGCGAAATTGTCATGGAGAACGCGTCTGCCGACAACGTTTTTCTTTCCATTTCCGTCCCGACCTTAAATTTTGGGTTGCCAGCGAGAGGTGATTATGTAAGTTGTTGGCATCGTGAAGCTTTCTGTGAAGGTAGATTATGCCTGCCGGGTGCTTGCGCAACTTGCGCGCCATCATGGCGAAGATCGACTGGCCCATATTGAGGAACTGGCCGAGATTGAGGCGGTCCCCGCGAACTATCTTGTGCAGATCCTGAGCGAGCTCCGGAACGGCGGCCTCATCACGAGCCGCCGCGGAAAACAGGGCGGATACACGCTGGCCCGCGATCCCGACAAGATCACGCTTTACGATATCGTGAAGCTCATTGAGGGCGACCATCTGGAGCTTGGCGCGAACGCCGACGGCCAGTCCGGAAGGCGTGTTCAGCAGGTCTGGCAGGAGATCCGCGCGGCGCTCGAGGCGAAGTACAAGAGCTACACGCTCGAGATGCTGGTGCAGCGCGGACCCGGCGAGATGTATTATATTTAGTAATCCCGCAGAGATTCCCGCGACGCGAGAATCCTGTTTGACCGCTCCGCGCAGGGAGGCACAGTGAGGCACTGATGCCGACACCCACGATCGAGAAGCTTCTCATTCTGCAGGACCGCGACCAAAAGCGGATGGCGCAGGAAGGCCTGTTACGGGCGATTCCGCGCGATGTCGCCGCGATTGAAAAGAAGATCGCCGGAGAACAGACCGCGATGGAGGCCGCGCGCGGCCAGCTGCAGCAGCTGGAATTGAAGAAGAAGGCGCTTGAAAGCGAGATCGCCGCCGCGACCGAACAGATGGCGCGGTACCGGAGCCAGCAGATCCAGGTGAAGAAAAACGACGAGTTCCATGCGTTGGGCCTGGAGATCGAGCATGCGCAATCCGCCATAGGCGCGCTGGAGGAACAGGAGCTCGAAGTGATGTATGCGATCGACGAGGCGAGGAGGAAGTGCGCCGCCGCCGGTGAAGAGCAGAAGCGCAACGTCGGCGGACACGAGGCGCGCATCCGTCTCCTGCACGAGCGGGAGGCGGCGCTGCAGGCCGAGCTCCGGACGGCGCAGGAGCTGGTCGCGGCTGCGCGGGAAGGTATCGACGAAACTGTTCGGCGGCTCTATGACCGGCTCGCCGGCAAGCCGGGACTGCCGGTGGTCGTTGCGATCCGCGAAGGCAAGTGCGAAGGCTGCCACCTGAAGATCTCGTCCAACATCGACAGCGAAACGCGCAAGGCCGACAAGGTGGTGACGTGCGACCAGTGCGGCCGCATCGTGTATTGGGAGGCGTAGGACACCGCCGGAAGCCGTCGTCCAGATCTCTCGACAGAATCGCTGCGCCGTATTTCTTTTTTGGGGGAGATCGGCCCCCGTCGCGCGCCTCGTGTTTTCTTTGGCAACGGAGCGAAAAAGAACGGGCGTCTTGCTTCTTCCCTTCTTCATCTTCACTCTTTCAGGCTTGGTCTTGGGGCCAGATCGTCGCTCCGTTCTTTGGAAACATCCCGACGGCGCGGGCAAAACCCGCGCCCAGTGCGCCTTCAGGCCCGGGGCGACCCGGGCGTTGCGGGCGGTTCGGAGAGGAAAGTCCGGACACCCTCGGGCAGGATTCCCGGCAAGAAACGTTGACGCGCCGGCCCGGTTGGCCGCAAGGCCGCCGGCCGGAGGCGCTTCCGCTCAAGCCGGGGCGCGGCGGGTCAAGCCGCCGCGACGGATAGTGCCACAGAAAACATACCGCCCTTCGGCAGGTGAAAGGGAAAGGGAGTTGTGAAAATGGAGCGATCCATTTTCACCTTCACCCTCACCTCCGCTTCCGTCGGGCAAGGGTGAAAAGGTGGGGCAAGAGCCCACCGCGCCGGCAGCAATGCCTGCGGCAGGGAAAACCCAATCCGGTGCAAGACAAAATAGGGGACTGGACGGCCCGTCCTGGAGTCCCGGGTATGTCGCACCTTCCTGCGCTCGCTCTGCGGGTGACGGAGGGCGGGTTCCGAAAGGGACCCGAGAGAAATGGCGGTCGGCCCGGCGAAAGCCGGGCCACAGAATCCGGCTTACGGCCCCAAGACCATCCCCCTTATGCCGGCGGCGTGGAGGACGAAGTCCGGCGCGCTGCCAGGAATTCGACCTTGACTCGCCCCGGGCCGTCTGAGTCTGTAACCCCTTACCGTATCCAATCACGTCATGGCCAACACAAAATCCGCGATCAAGAACGCCCGCAAATCGACCAGGCGCATGCTGCGCAACAAGGCGGTGAAAACCCACCTCAAGACGCTGGCCGGACAGCTGAAGGTCGCAGCCAAGTCCGCCGATGCGGCGGCTGCAAAAAGCGCCGCCATCGCCTACGTGGCCGCGACCGACAAGGCTGTGCGCAGCGGCGTCGTGCATGCGAATGCGGCGGCGCGTGTGAAGGCGCGCGCTGCAAAACTGGTGTTCGCCAAGTAAGCCGGGCTCCACTTCCGTCCGCCCCCGCCGCTTCCAAGCTGCGGGGGTTTCTGTTTTGCCGGGCCGCGGGTCTCCGGTTGCCGCTGAACGGAAGCCCGGCCGCCCGGCGGCGGTTTTTGTGGGATTGATGCCGGGCGCGGACCTGCCCAGTCTGCGGGCCAGACCATGCCCCTCCGTCTTCAATTGCTGCCCTGGGACCGGCCGCTCCTTCCGCAGGCGGTGGAGCTGCTGGCACAGGACTGGTCCGGCGAGGGACCGCTGGATTTGTCCGCGCTTCTGGTCGTCGTTTCGACGCGGCAATCGGGCCGGAGGCTGCGCGAAGGGCTCGCCGCGCGGGCGGCGGAGAGGAGCCAGGCCGTGTTCCCTCCGGTGGTGGTGATGCCCGAGGGATTGGTGGCGCGGTGCGGACCGGAAACCGGGGCGGCCTCCCGGCTGGAGTCGCTGCTGGCATGGGCGAGGGTGCTGCAGGAGATCGACCCTGGCGAATTCCAGGAGGTGTTCCCGGCCGATCCGCCGTCGCGCACGTTTGCATGGGCGGTGCGGCTGGCGGGGAGATTTGCCGCGCTGAAGACGGCGCTTGGAGAAGCCGGACTGCGTCTGGCTGACGTCGCGCCCCGCGCCGGCGATGGCTTTGAGGAGGCGCCGCGCTGGCGGCAGATCGCCGGGCTGGAGCGCAGGTACACGGAGAAGCTGGCGGCGTCGGGACGGGCCGACGCCCAGGACCTCGCAATGGCGTCGGTGGACGCGCCGCGGCCGCCCGCCGGGATCCGTCGCATCGTCGTCTTGTCCGTGCCGGATCCCATGCCCGCCGCCATCAGGGTGCTCGAGGCGCACGCCCGGACGCTTCCCGTGGAGGTGGTGGTCCATGGTCCGCCCGGAGGCGAGGAGCTTTTCGACGCCTGGGGGCGTCCGGGCGAGGAGGCGTGGGCTGCGCGCGAGCTCGACCTGGCGGGTTTCGAACAGCACGTGCACCTCTGCGCGGACCCGTCGGCACAGGCGGAAAGGGCGGTCGATTGTGCGAGGGCTTATGGCGATTCTGACGGAATGCTGGCCGTCGGCGTTGCCGACTCCGACGTTCTGCCGTTTCTGGAAGACGGGCTGGCGCGCGGCGGCTTCGCGACGTTTGTGCCGGAAGGAAGGCCGTTCCGCCAGGAGGCGTTGTTCGCGCTGCTGGAGGCGCTGGCCGCCGTGGCGCGGGAACGGTCCTTTGCCGCGGCCGCCTCGCTCGCGCGGTGCCCCGACGTGCTGGTCTTCCTTGCCGACGCGGCCGGGCCGGCCGCGTCGCCGGCGCGGATGCTCGCAGGGCTCGACGAGCTCCACCGTATCCATATGCCTGCGACGCTGCGCTCGGCGGGCCCGCATCTGGCCGGCCTTGCGGGCCGCTTTCCCGGGCTGCCGGAGGCGGTCGCGCGGCTGGCCGGGATCGAGACGGCGCTCGCGGAGGGCGCCTTCCCTGAGAACGTGACGGGGGTGCTGGCCGCGATCTTCGGCGGCCGCCGGCTCGATCTTGCGCGACCCGGAGATGCCCGGCTGGCGGAGACGGCGGAGGCCTGGAGGGATTTGTTGCGCCAGATAGCCGCCGCCGGACCGCTTGCCGCCGGACTCGCGACGAACGACTGGTGGGAGCTTGTGCTGCCCCTGTTGGGCGAGGAGCGGCGGTTTGGGGAAAAGCCTCCCGGCGCCATGGAGCTTCAGGGATGGCTTGAGCTGCCGTGGGAGGACGCACCGCACCTCGTGGTCGCGGGCCTGAACGACGGGCGGGTGCCGGATGCGGTCGTGGGCGACCCGTTTCTTCCGGAATCGCTGCGCGAAAAACTTGGCCTGAAGACGAACGCGGCCCGCTTCGCCCGGGATGCCTGCCTGCTGCAGGCGCTGGCGGCCTGCCGCGCGCAGGGCGGCCGCCTGGACCTTCTGTTTGGCAAGACATCTGCGGCCGGAGATCCGCTGCGTCCCTCGCGCCTGCTCCTCCGCTGCCCCGACACGGAGCTGCCGGAACGGGTCGCATTTCTTTTCAGGCCCGCCGGGGCGACCCGGGCCACCCTGGCCTGGCACCGGGCCTGGCCGCTCCGCCCCCGGGAAAAGGCGCCGCCGCGGCAGATTTCGGTGACGGCCTTCCGCGACTACCTGGAATGTCCGTTTCGCTTTTACCTGTCGCGCGTGCTGGGCATGAGGGCGGTTGATGCGGCGAAGACGGAGCTGGATGCGCTCGATTTCGGCGACCTGTGCCACGGCGCGCTCGAAGCGATGGGCCGTGAGCCGTCGTTGCGCGACTGCACCGATGCGGGGACGTTGCGCGGATTCCTTCTGGCGGAGCTCGACCGGATCGTCGGCGCCCGTTTTGGCCGCGAGCTGGCGCTGCCCCTGGTGGTGCAGATCGAGTCGGCCCGCCAGCGGCTGGCCCGGGCCGCTGAAGTCCAGGCGCGCGAGCGTGCGGAAGGGTGGGTGATCGAGCGCGCCGAATGGCGGTTTCCGGATGTCCCGGCCCGCATGCTCGGCGGGCTCGCGGTGCGCGGCAAGATCGACCGGATCGACCGCCACGAGGGCACCGGGGCCTGGCGGGTGCTCGACTATAAAACCTCCGACGCGGCGGCGACGCCGCGCGACGCACATTGCCGGCGGGCGCGCCGGAACCGGGCTGGTGAGAATGTCCCGGAGGCGGCGTGTTTCGACATCGATGGCGCGGGGCATGTGTGGATCGATCTCCAGCTGCCGCTCTACCTATGGGCGCTCGGCCAGGAGGACGCTGCAGGGCGGCCGGGGGAGGGAGTAACCTGCGGCTATTTCAACCTGCCCAAGGCCGTCGGCGAGACGGGCGTGTCAGTGTGGACCGGCTATTCGGCCGGCTTGCATGCCGCTGCGATGCGCTGCGCCGCGGCCATTGCGGAGGCGATCGGCGCGGGGCGCTTCTGGCCGCCTGCGGAGCGCATGGACCACGACGACTTTGCCGCGCTGTTTCATCACGGGACCGCGGACAGCGTGGCGGCGGAGTCCGTCCGCCTTTGGGAGGGCCGGCCATGACGCCCGTCGGCAACGTGATGATTCTTGCGTCAGCCGGGTCGGGGAAGACCTATGCGCTGACCAATCGATTCGTCCGCCTTCTCGCCTGCGGGGTGCCGCCGGAACGCATTGTCGCGCTGACATTCACCCGCAAGGCCGCGGGCGAGTTCTTCGACGAGATCCTCAACAAGCTCGCCGGGGCAGCGAGCGATCCGGAGAGGGCCGCCCGGCTGGCACGGGAGATCGATGCTCCCGGACTCGGCTGCCCGGGTTTTCTCGGGATGCTGCGCGCGGTGACCGCCGCGATGCACCGGCTCAACCTCGGGACTTTCGACGGCTTCTTTGCCCGGCTGGTGCGGAATTTCCCGCTGGAGCTCGGTCTGGCCGGCGATTTCGAGATCCTGGACGGCGCGGCTGTTGCGATCGAGCGGGCGCGGGTGATGCGCCGCATTTTCGCCGGAACGGGGGGGCTGACCGAAGCGCAGCGGGCGTTCATCGAGGCGTTCAAACGGGCGACTTTCGGGGCGGAGGAAAAACGGATGGGCTTCCACATCGACCGGTTTCTCGACCAGTATCAGGAGGTGTTTCTTGCGGGGCCCGATCCGCTTTGTTGGGGCCATGCGGAGCGTATCTGGCCGGAAGGCTGTGCCTGGCTGGAAGGCGCCGGCAACCGCGCCGGCGCCGCGCGATCACTCCGAGCCGCCCTCGCAGGGGAGACGCCGACGGACGGGCAGCGCCGGCGCTGGGAGGATTTCTTCGCAGTGCTTGAGGAATGGACGCCGGGCGGACCGCTTCCTGCGCCTGTCGCCTACATTCTCCAGAACGCCTTCAAGGTTTGGAGCGATCTGAAGACAGGTTCGGCCGGACTGACGGTCGACCGGCGCAGGCAGTTGCTCGGGCCGGACGCGTGCAGGGCCCTTGTGGCAGTGGTGGGAGCGATCGTGGGCGCCGAATTCCGGCGCCGCCTTGAGATGACCCGCGGAATCCATGCCGTCCTGCAGGCCCACGATGCGTTCTATCACGAGTTCGTGCGGCGGGCGGGACGGCTGACCTTTGCCGACGTGCAACGGCTGTTGCTGCCGGCGGCCGGCGGGCCGCGGCTTGGAGCCGGCGGGAAGCCGCGGGAGGACCAGGGCGCCGATCCCCGGCTGTTCATCGACTTCAGGCTCGACGCATGCTTCGAGCACTGGCTCCTGGACGAATTCCAGGACACGAGCTTTGGCCAGTGGAGCGTGTTGCAGAACCTGATCGATGAGGCGGTGCAGGATCCCTCGGGGCGCCGCAGCTTTTTCTACGTTGGGGATGTGAAGCAGGCGATCTTCACATGGCGTGAAGGCGACCCGCGGCTTTTCCGGGAGATCTTCGAGCACTACAATTCCGGCGCGGCAGGGGCGATCCGGGAGGAGCGGCTGGACCGTTCGTTCCGTTCCGGACCCGCGATCATCGAAACGGTCAACCGGGTGTTCGGCGCGGGCGAGGTGCTGCGCCGCATGTTTCCCGCGGCAGTGGCGAACGGATGGGGGCGCGAATGGCGCGATCATGCCTCGGCCCACCCGGAGATCGTGGGGCAGGCGGCGTTACTGCACGCCGATGACGAGGCGGGCCGCTTTGCCCGGACGCTCGATGTGCTGCGCGAGGTGCGTCCGCTGGAACGCGGGCTGACCTGTGCGGTTTTGGTCCGGACCAACGATGCGGGGGCGCGTCTGGCCGACTACCTCCGGCGCGAAGGCGGGCTGGCTGCCGTGGCGGAGGCGGACCTGCATGTGTGCACGGACAATCCGGTCGGCACCGCGCTTTTGGCTTTGTTCAAGGCGGCCGCGCACCCGGGGGACGCGTTCGCATGGGAGCATCTGCGCATGAGCGCGCTCGGGACCGCGGTTGAGGCGGAGGGTCTTGCGAGCCCCGACGGGCTGACTCTGCGCCTGCTGGGCGGGCTGCACACCGACGGTTTCGAGCAGACGGTTGAGTTCTGGCTGCGGCGTATGGAACCGGACTTTGAGACCGGCGATGCGTTCAGCCGGCAGCGCGGCGCGCAGTTTGCGGCGGCGGCGCGGATGTTCGACGCCACGGGCAGCCGGGACGTCGACGAATTCATTCGGTCCATGGAGAGTTTCACGGAGCGTGCGGCGGAGTCGGCGTCCGTGGTGCGAGTGATGACAGTTCACAAGGCGAAAGGCCTCGGTTTCGACATGGTCATTCTCCCGGACCTCGAAGGGAGCAGGCTGGACCAGCGGCGCGATGGCCTGGCTGTGGAAAAGGCGGCCGACAGGTCTGTGAAATGGGTCATCGATCTCCCTCCGAAGTTGTTCCATGACGCCGACGAGGTGCTTTCGGCCCATGTGAGGAGGGAGGAGGCCGAGTCCTGCTACGAGCAGCTTTCGCTCCTCTACGTGGCGATGACGCGTGCGCGGCGGGCGATGTATCTTGTCGTCGAACCTCCGGGCACGTCCGCATCGAACAATTTTCCGCGGCTATTGACGGCGGCTCTTGGTGAAAAGGCGCTGGCTGTCCCGGTCGGCAGGCTGGCGTTGCCCGGGTCGTTTTCGACAGGCGTTCCCGGGTGGCATCTCGGCGCGGGTTCCGCGCTGCGGCCCCAGCGCATCGAGGCCGCGATCAAGCGGGTGGAAACAGGGGGAGTCAGGCGAAGGATGCGTTTGCCGGCGCGCCGGCCGTCCGACACGAAGACGGGCCGGGTTTCGGGTGCGGAGTTGTTTTCGCCGGCATGCCGACAGGCGGCGGATTTCGGCGCTGCCGTGCATGCGTTGTTTGCGTCGGTGGAATGGTGGATCCCGGCTGATGCTGCCGCGTGGATGGTTGCGCAAAGGCGGGCAGGCGCAGATGAAGCCGCATTATCAGAGGTTCTTGGATGTTTGAACGACCCGTTGCTCGCCCCCCTGTTCACCCGACCGCCGGAGCAGGCAGACGTCTGGCGCGAACGGCCGTTTGAAGGCGTGCTCGACGGAATGTGGATCACCGGGGTGTTCGACCGGGTCGTCGTCGAGAGGGACGACGCGGGGGAAAATTCGAAACGGATCACGGTTGTCGATTTTAAATCCGATCGTGTTGAGGGGCCGGACGAGATTCTTCGGGCGACGGAGCGGCATGCAGGACAGCTGGGACTTTATCGCCGGGCTGCCGCCCTGCTCGCAGGCGTTTCACTCGCGCGGGTTGACTGTCAGATCGTGTTCACCGCGTGCCATCGGGCGGCTCCGCTCCCGCCCTGTGCCTAATTTCTGCTTTACAGGGGGAAAGAAGCACCGCACGGTGCCGTGCGGAAATAACTTAACTTTATGGGCAATCTGAAGAAGAAACGTCGGCTCAAGATGAACAAACACAAGCGCCGTAAGCGCTTGAAGTCGCACCGCCATCAAAAGCGCACCTGGCAGAAGTAACCGCCTCGTCTTTTGTGGCGTTTGATGCGCCTCCTGCCCGCCGCCCGTTTGCGGCGGGTCTTTTTTTTCTTGAAATGGGGCGCCCCGTTTCTGGCATGGCCTCATGAAGGAACGGTGAATTATCGAAGGAAAAGGCGCGGTCGTGGATTTGGTCTTGTCATCGGCGGTGTTCTTTATAAAAACCGTGACACTTCTGTGATCATGTAGTAATCGGCTGGTCGGTTCCGTGCCATCCGGCTGTGGTTGTTCCAAGCGCCAATTATCCGTTTCCGCCTCAGACATCGGGTCGTCTCCCGCATGTTATCTTTTTCGAAGAAATCAAAGGGATTCTTCATCGACATCAATGGAGAAGCTGCGTTGATGGCGCGCACGTCAGCGCCTGAGGCGCCGATGGTGATTGAGGAAATCCGGGAAGTCCCCGTGGCCGATGAGGCGGCGTTGCAGCGGGCGGTGAAAGAACTGCCGAACACAAGGAGCAGCGGATATTTGCATGCGAGCTGTGGAGTCTACCTGCCCCACCGGATTGTGAGACGGGTCACTCTCGACCTGAAGCGCATCAAGGAAACGGACTATTTTCGGGAGATCTGCACCCAGCAATTTCGCCTTGAAGAAGACAAGTGCGTCATCGCCGTGCTCAATGCCGCCGATGGCAGCGACTTTGACGCGACCAAGGCGACGACCCAGAAGGAAGTGATCTTTACCGGCGGGACCAATGACGAGATTCTGGCGAAACAGGAAAAGCTTCTGTCCTTGGGGGTGTTTCCCGAGCGGCTGGAGATCGGCACGCTTGCCGTTCTCGGGGCGCTGATGAACTTCCATGCTTTTGCGCAACTGAAATCTCCGACGCTGATGCTGGAACTGGATGCGGACAGCACCCAATCTTTCGTGATCGGCGCGGGTGGTCTTGATGTGAGCCGGTCCATTCCTCACGGCTTTGAAGCCATGATCTCGGTCGTCCAGAAGGAGTTGAACCTGAAGGACGAGGAATCGGCGCGAAAACTATTCTATTCGAATACGTTCGATTTCACCAACATGGGCGGCGTGTTGACGAGAAAGGTGTTGAAGGAACTGCAGTCGTTGATTGGTTTTTATGAGGTGCAGACGGGCCAGTCGATCGGGCAGGTGTTGTGCACGCAGATGCCTCCGAAGCTCGCCTGGCTTGGAGGGTCGATTGCAAAAGAGCTCGGCGTCGAGGCGCTCAAGCTGGATTATGTGGATTGGCTCAAATCGAGGGGCATCACGTTTGCGAGTTCGGTTGAGCCGTCCGGATTGGACGGAAGATGGCTAGCTGTGTTTGGTTTAATGACCTTTTACGATGCAGCTCCTGCAGCGAAGAAGTGAGCAATCACAGGCCAGGCTGGTTGACGCCTGGCATCCGAACTTCCGCAATCGTGAACGGTTGCCGGACACGAAGGTGGTGCGCACGTTTTTCTTCGTCAACGTCACCGCCATTACCGTGGTCGTGGGCCTGATCCTGTTGTTCCTGTCCCAGGAATCCGCCATCAACGACTTGGGCCGGAAGGTGGCCACCGCTCAGGCGCTGATCGTCTCGAACCAGAAGAGCGCGACCGAGGCAGCTGTGTTTTCCAAGAAGTTTGCCGACGAAGAGAAGAAGATCCGCGAGCTCGAAGCGTTCTCCCAGCCGCGTCTGGTTCTCTCGCAATTCATGCTTCACCTTGGAAGTACCCTGCCGGCGAATCTGGTGATCAATTTCGTTGATCTCCGTGACAATGGCATCAGCCTCCGTGGGACGGCCACAGGTTCAAATCCCGTTGAGGCCTCCGGGCGAACGTCCGCGTACGTCGAGCTGTTGCAGCGGGACGCCTATTTTAGGGAAGTCTTTTCAACAAAGGATATCACGATTCAGGATGTGGCGGTTGATCAGGCTTCCGGGCATGTCACCTTCGGCTTGTTGCTGGTGTTTAAGGGCGAAACCAAGAAGTAACCATGGCCTTGACCCCGAAAGACGTTGGCGAGTTTCTGAAGCGATACCCCATCGGTGTTGCTGGTGTGGTGCTGAGTGCGATCGTCCTTGCCGGTTACTTCGTGAGAAATAACCGGGTGAGCGAACTCAACGCCAATCTCAAAGATGTTGATGGACAGGCCCAGAAGATCCTCGCTGACGTTCGTAATGCCGCCAATCTCAGCGAGCAATACNNCAATACGCTGCCGTCACGTCGGTGACGAAGGAGCTGGAATCCCGCCTGATTCAACGTACGGAACGTGCGCGCAACCAGGGATATTTCTATCAGCTGGAGATGGAATCCGGCGTGAAGGAGATGGGTCTCGTGCCGGCAAATTCGGGCCCAAAGAAGGACACGGGCCGTCTCTTTGAAGGGATCGAGTTTACAATCACCGTGCAAGGCGAGTACCGTCAAATTCTCGATTTTGTAGGCCGGTTGGAATCCGGGGAGCATTTCTACCGTCTGGTGTCGGCATCGATGTCCCGGCTGGAGGGCGGGAGCGCCTCTGCTCCGGGATCATTGCTCTCCCTTACGACAACGGTCCAGTTGCTTGGCCTTCCATGAAAAGAATGCACCATGCGTTGATCGGTTTGCTGGTCGCGTTCACCGGCGTGTGGCCCATGAACGGCGCGGAGTCGTCAGGGTCCGCCAGGAGGCAGCAAGCGCTGGAGCTCGGAACCCGGTTGCTGGCGCCGCGTGCAAATCCGGCGGCGAATCTGCCTGACAGTCTGGTGAATCCTTTCAACCCCCGGATCAGATCCGCCAAGGGATCTGGCGACTCCAAGAGCGATCGCGGCGGAGGGCGTTCAGACCGTGAGGTTTTGGAGAAGCTTGCCCCCACGATCACGCCGTCCGGGATGATGGTTCTCGGAGGTCGGCCGCGGCTGATTTTCGGCGAGAAGAAATACGGGGTTGGAGATACCATCAAACGTACCTTTGAAGGAGCCGACTACGCCATGGTCATTTCGGCGATAGAGGAAACCTCCTTCCGTCTCCGTCTTAACAGCGAAGAAATCACCCGGCCAATCAAACCAGCAAAGATCCCATGAGAACACGTTTCCTAGTGCTTGCGCTCGTCCTGCTCGCATCCGCCGCCCTTGGGCGAAGTCAAACTGCACCGGTCGCCACGGCTAATGCCGCCGCTGTGGCGAAACCTGCCGAGCCAACCCAGGCGACGGAAGCCGCCGGGACCGGAGCCGTCCGCAACAAGGATACCCTTTCGGTCGACTTCCCTGATGAGGATGTGCGGACGATCCTGCGGAATGTCGCCGATCTTTTCGAATTGAATCTCGTGGTTCCGGACGCCCTTCAGGGCAAGACGTCCATCAAGCTCCACGATGTGACGTGGCGGCAGATCTTCGAAGTCGTGCTCACCCCTGTTGGTTACACCTATGTCGATGATGCCGGGATTATCAAGGTGGTCAGCATGGCGAGCCTGGCCGAGGAACCGGCGAATACCGAAGTGTTTGTCCTGAGCTATGCCCGTGCGGGCGACGTTCAAGGGTCCATCGGAAATATGATCGATCCCGCAAAGGGCGGAAAGCTGACCCTCGATCAGCGCAGCAATTCGTTGATCGTCACCGAGCGCCCGTCCCGTTTGAACAAGATCCGCCCGATCATCAAACAACTCGACCGGCCGACGGAACAGGTGATGATCGAATCGAAGTTTTTAGAGGTGATTGAGAGTGATGTTACGAACCTCGGCGTCAATTGGGCTTCTTTGAGCAGCTACACCCTCACTGGAACGGGAAGCTCGACTATCAACAACAGTTACAGCAACAGCCAGACCAACAAGGACAACGACGTGGCGTTTATGAAAGACGGCTATAGCCAGCTCGATCAGGTCGTGAATGCGACCAACAACCCGTTCTCCCCTTATACGGCAAAAATAGGGCCAGCCTACACCCAGGATAGCACCACTAAGGCGATTACGTATACTGATCAGGGACCTTCGAGCACCCGTACTACGGCCCGTAACCTGATCAATACGGCGACGTTTACCCCCGATAGTTTCAAGATGATTCTGAGCGCATTGAAGACCATGGACCATGCGAGGGTCGTGTCCAATCCGACCATTGTCACCCTCAACAACACCGAGGCCTCAATCGATGTTGGCGAGGAGGATCCGATCCCCAATTACACCTATAACCAACAGACGGGGTCCTATGAAGTGAGCGGGTTCAACTACAAGCCGATCGGCGTCATTCTCAAGGTTACTCCACAGGTGAATGCAAGCGGATTCATCAAGCTCAATCTTTCGCCCGAGGTGAGCCAAACGGACAAGTCCTTGACTTTCGGTAACGCGACCATCCCGATCATCACCGTGCGCAAGGCGACGACCCAGGTTACGCTCAAGGATGGCTACACGATGGGCATTGGGGGGCTTATTTCGTCAAAGATGGAAAAGAGTGGGACATCCGTTCCATTCCTCGGGTCGATTCCGATCTTAGGCAAGCTGTTCAGCAGCAAAAGCAACAATGGCTCTCGAACCAATCTGCTCATATTTATCACAGCCAGGACGGTCAGCGGTGACGGCGCGTCTGTGGAGGACATCTTTGATCCGCGGGCGACGAGGGAGATGGACCTCCGGCGCGATGAGCTGCCCGGCTATCGCGATGGCTCCAATCCATTTATTCCTGACGAGGGGGCGAAGGCGAAGAAATAGTCTTCTTTGACGACGGCGGCGCGCTTGGTGACGACGCTGGTCAATTTGCGGGCGTGTCCTCCGGGGCACGCCCGTTTTTTTAGAGGATTCCCCCCGGTTTCTGTGACAATTCGTTAGCCATTTCCGGAGAAACCGCTAGCGTTTGTTCGAGATGATTGATCGCAGAGCCCCGAACGCGGACCCGCCCCGAAGCGGGTTTGCCGACCTCTTCCTTCGTCTTCAGCCGCAGATGCGCGAGTTGGATCGCTTTCTGCGGTCCCAGCTCAGCGCCTTCGAGCCTGAGATTCGAGACCCTGTGGAATATTGTCTCGACGTCTCCGGGAAGCGCATCCGGCCTGCGCTGGTCTTCTTCAGCGGATGGGGTGTCGCGGAACCGATGGCGTCCGAATTGGTGCGGGCCGCTGCGGTGGTCGAAATGGTGCACCTCGCCACCCTGGTCCACGACGACATCATGGATGGAGCGGATCTTCGTCGCAACCAGCCCACCGTCGCCCGCAGATACGGAGTCGATGTTGCAGTCCTGTTAGGAGATGCGCTTCTGGCTCACGCGGTCAATGTCGCGGCCCAGTTCCCGTCAACGGAGATCTGCCGGGTCGTGTCCGACGCCACGCGCAAGGTCTGCGCCGGGGAGATCGCCCAGACCCTCCGCAGGGGCGATGCGGCGATTACGATGGCAGACTACCGACGCATTATCGGGTTAAAGACAGCGGAACTTTTCCGACTTTCGTGCATGCTTGGGAGCCGGCTGGCCGGGTTTGAAGACGGGTTCGTGGAAGCCGCGTCCGGGTTTGGGCGGCGACTTGGGTCAGCCTACCAGATATATGACGATCTGGCCGATTTCTTCGGTGAAGAGAAACGCATCGGAAAGACGCTGGGGACCGATTTGTCCGGGGGAAAGGTCACTCTGCCGACCCTCGTTTTGCTGGACAGGCTGCCGGACAAAGAGCGGGACGAACTGATCGGGGAGATCCGCGAGCAACGTTCTCCTTCCCTGGAGCGCAGGCGGGCGCTCATGAATGCGCATGGGGTGTTTCCGGCGGTCGCTGATGAAGTGCGGGTCGAACTGGGCGCCGCAGCCGCGTTGCTTGCCCCATGGGCGCATAGGGAACCTTCTCCCATGCTGCTCCAGTTGCTCGATCTCCTTCAAAGCCAGGTGAACAGCCTCTCGGCCGGCGTAGCCGCCTAGATTCCGATTGCGTCAGAACAGGCATTGATTTTCTTTTCGACTGGATGGCCTTCACCAAAACAATCAGCAAGACGCTGGTGATGACTCCTGAACGGCAACAGGAGGCGGATTCTGATTGGGAGGCGGTCAGACGGGTTCAGGCCGGCGATGTGGCCGCCTTTGACAAGTTGATGCTCAAGTACAGGGAGCGAGTCTATTCCGTAATCTACAATCTGTGTTCCAATCGCGAGGATGCTGCGGACCTCACACAGGGGACTTTCATCAAGACGTTTCAGTCGATCAATCGCTTCCAGGGTCAATCGTCGTTTTTTACATGGCTCTACCGAATTGCCGTCAACGCTACTCTTACCCACCTGCGAAAGAACAGGTTGCGTACGTTCTTTAGCTTCGAGCGGTTTACGGAGGAAGAGAAATCAAGCGAGATCATTGAGGCGCTGACCGACAAGACCGGAGCCGACCGCGAGACCTACGTGAAGGAACTGCAGGAAAAATTGAA
>PMKA01000095.1 GCA_003157575.1 Opitutia bacterium | reverse complement strand
AGGGATTTCTGCCATTCCCACATGCGGGCATTGCCGCCGCTGATGATCATCTCCCGGTTGAAATAGAACGTCGCCTCCTGCGGCTTGAGCGGGACGCCGCGCGACTTCAACTGCTCGCACACGGCGGCGACGTCAGGCGACTCCATATACCCGCAGTAGCAGACGGCCCGCCAGATCCCCTCTCCCTCGCTTGTCAGGACCAGGCGCTCCTCCGGGGGAACGACCGGTATTTCCTCGAAGCTGATCGTGAGCAGGACGGTCGTCTGCTGAAGGCATTTGTTCGACTTGAGATGGTGGAGGAGGGCGAGGGGCACGCCGCGCGTCGAAGCCGCCATGAAAACGGCGCTGCCGGGCACGCGGTAGATCAGCTTGCTTCGTGCAATCACGGCGAGTTCGAGTTCGTTGATCCCGCCGCCATAGATCTTCTCCTGGATCTCCGTGCGGCCGCTCTTCCACGTGTGCATGATCGCGAGCAGGCCCAGGGCGATGGCGATCGGCAGCCAGCCTCCGTCGGAGAACTTGTGGAGATTGGCGAAGAGGAAGGCCGCCTCGACCACGACAAAGAAGGAGGACAGCAGGCCGGCGCGCAGCCTGGACCACCGCCACAGCCTGTGGGCAACCCCGTAAAACGCGATGCTTGTCACGACCATCGTGCCGGTCACCGCAACGCCGTAGGCGGCCGCGAGGCGGTCGCTGGAGCCGAACGCGAGCACGATCCAGATGGTGCAGATGGCCAGGGCCGTGTTGACGAGCGGAAGGTAGATCTGGCCCATCTGGTCCGGGTTGGTGTGCGTGATCTTCAGGCGGGGAAAGTAGCCGAGCTGGATGGCCTGGCGGGTGAGCGAGTAGGTGCCGGTGATCAGCGCCTGGCTGGCGATGATGGTCGCGGCGATGGAGAGGGCCACGAGCGCGAGACGGGGCGAACCGGCCGGCGCGAGGGCGAAGAACGGGTTCTCGGAGCCGGCCGGGTGGGAAAGCACATACGCCCCCTGGCCGAAATAGTTCAGGGTCAGGCCGGGAAACACGATCCAGTACCACGCCGCGGCGATGTGCTTGCGGCCAAAATGTCCCAGGTCGGCGTAAAGCGCCTCGGCGCCCGTGATCGCCAGGATCACCGCGCCCAGCAGACCGACGGCATGCGCGGGATGATGCCGCAGAAGGGCGAATCCAAAGGCCGGGTTGAGCGCGGCGAGGATCTGCGGATATTGCCAGATGTGCCAGGCGCCCAGCCCGCCGATTGTCAGGAACCACACGAGCATGACCGGACCAAAAACGCCGCCGATGGCCTTCGTGCCCTTGTGCTGGAACCAGAACAGCCCGCCGAGGATGACGCAGGCGATCATGATGATGAAGTTGGAGGCAAAGCTCGGATCGAAGCTCTTGAGGCCCTCCGCCGCGCTGAGCACCGAGATGGCCGGGGTGATCACCCCGTCGCCGTACAGCAACGCGGCGCCAAACAGGATCACCAGGGTCAGGGGGCCGATGCCGCGGCGCGCCGGCCTGCGTTCCGCCGCGCTCAGCGCCAGCAGGGCGAAAATGCCGCCCTCGCCGCGGTTGTCCGCCCGCGTGACGAACCCCAGATACTTCAGACTCACCTCGAAACACAGCGCCCAGAAGATCAGGGAGAGAGCGCCCAGGATGCCCTCGTTCAGCTCCACCGGCTGAAGGCTGTTCAGGCTGGCGATGCACTCTCGCAACGCGTAAAGCGGACTCGTTCCGATGTCGCCGAAAACGACGCCCAGGGCGCCGAGCGTGAGCGCAAGCCTCGCCGCTCGAGGGGGTATTGGTTCCGGCAAACTCATCGGTGAGTGATGTTCAACGATATCGGATTGCCGGCCAAGCTGTTTCTTGCGGCGGAGGGCGCCGGGAAAGGAGCGTCCGGAGGGGATTTGCCGCCATGATCTATTTTTCTGGTTTGCGGGGCGGCCGGTTGCGAGGGCACAATCCGGGCATGAAGGCCGTGAATTCTCCCTGGCGATCCGCCAGGACCTACAAGGACATTCTCTACCACAAGGCCGGGGGCGTCGCGAAGGTCACGATCAACCGGCCGGAAAAGCGCAATGCATTCCGGCCAAGGACGGTGTGCGAGATGCACGACGCGTTCACCGATGCGCGCGAAGACCCGTCCATCGGCGTCGTCCTGCTCACAGGCGCGGGGCCGCATACCGACGGGAAATACGCCTTCTGTTCGGGCGGCGACCAGAGCGTGCGCGGGACCGCGGGGTATGTCGACGAGGCCGGCGTGCCCCGCCTCAACGTGCTCGACCTGCAGAAGCTCATCCGCTCGATGCCCAAGGTCGTCATTGCACTGGTGGCCGGCTACGCCATCGGCGGCGGCAACGTGCTCCAGGTCGTGTGCGACCTGACGATCGCCGCGGACAACGCCGTCTTCGGTCAGGTCGGGCCCAGGATGGGCAGCTTCGACGGCGGTTTCGGTTCCGGCTACCTCGCCCGCCTCGTGGGCCAGAGGAAGGCCCGCGAGATTTGGTATTTGTGCCGTCAATACAACGCTGCGCAGGCGCTGGAGATGGGCCTGGTGAACGCGGTCGTGCCCGTGGGGGATCTGGAGGCGGAGGGCGTGAAATGGGCGGGCGAGATCCTCCGGGACAGCCCGCTCGCGATCCGCTGCCTGAAGAGCGCATTCAACGCGGATGTCGACGGCCAGGCCGGCGTGCAGGAGCTCGCCGGCAATGCCACGATGCTCTACTACATGAGCGGGGAGGCGAAGGAGTTTCACAGCGCGCAGCGCGAGAAACGCAGGCCCGACGCCAGGCGGTTCCCCTGGCTGCCTTGAGGACCGGGCGGGTTTGCCCCGCTCGTTCCAAACTCGTTTTCCCTCCGGCCTCCGCCGACACAAAATATATTTTTTAAATCTCACGCACTGCCACGCATTAATCCGTCCCAAATGGCGCCAGCCATTTGACAAGGAGCACGGAGGACGAAGTCCGACGGGCTCCTAGGGTTGCTGGACCTCGAGCAGCGCGCCATCGAGCAGGTTGGCCCTGAGATAGCGGTATGTGGCCCTGCCGTAGCCGGCCTCGCCCCAGGCCGGCCCCCAGGAATTCTTGAAGACAAATACCGTGTCTTCGGGTTGCCCGTCCGGGTCTGCGTAGCCGACCAGGGCGACGGCGTGCGCGCTGTTGGCCATCGGCGCCTGCTCGCTGAGAAACCCGGCCCGGATGGAGCGGTAATTCGGCCAGCGCAGGCCGATCGCAACGGGCATGCCTGCGTTCAACGCCAGGATGATGTTGTCAATTCGCGCGGCCGGGTCGCGACCGGGGATCAGATGCACGAAGACGCGCCGGTGGGTATGAGCCTGGTCGATGAGCCCGGCCGAGGGCTCCTGGATGTCGGTCATCTTGCTGTAGCCGGCGTTCGGCATCGCGGATTGCGGGGGAATCCCGTAGGCGCGAAGCGCAAGGACGACGTCGGACAGGGAGAAACCCTCGTCGGCATCGTCGGCCAGGTTCGGTTTTCCGGGGTCGGATGTCTCCGCCGGCGGGAAAGTCCGGTTCAAGGTTTTGCGCGTGGCCCAGATGAGGTATTCCTCGGAGAACTTCTCGGCCTGGCCGGTGAGTTCTGCGTTCTGGTATTCGAGGGCGCTCACCACGGCGAACACCGCGCAGCTTGGCCTGCGGCCCTGGTCCTTGACGCCGAGTTCGAGCTGGAGAAAACGGGAACGCAGGTCGACCTCGCTCCGGATCTCCGGCTTCTGGCCGAAACGCTGGAGCAGATCGTCGAACCGCGAGTCGGAGCCCGCCGGCCGCGCGGGCGTCCGGCCTGGCGGATTCTCTTTCTGGCGCTGTGCGGCCGCCGCGTTCGCCTGATCGAGCGCCTCGCTGGCGGCCGATTCGGCGGCCGGATCGTAGCCGAAGCGCGCCTGGAGGTCCGGGGGCAGGTCGCGCAGCCGGATGGACGCCATGCCGCCCGAGTGCATGATCACGATGGTGCGCGCGTTGACCGAAAGCAGCTTCACATGACGGTACGTGGTGCCTGCAACGGTGAGCGTCCCCAGGCTGACGCCCTGTCCCGTGGGCACGGCTGGCGGAGAGGCGCTGGCGGGGAGGACGGGCGCCAGAAAGAGCGCGAGACACGAGAACACCAGGGCCGCCCGGCAGCGGGCCGCGGCGCGGCTCCACTGGAGCATCTTCATCGTCAATCGCTGCATGACTTGAATGGAATCAGTAAGGGCGGCAGTTGCTCCGTGTCGATCAGGACGTGTGCATCGTCCGGCTGGATGACGCCGGCGTTCATCGGATGGTTGCGGCCCGGGCGTTGCTTCAGCGTTTCAGGATTCTCCCGATTTCCAACGCAGCATCAATCCCGGTGCGGCGTTCCAACGCATAGGTGGAGCTGTGCTCGATCTTTCCGCCGTCCGCGAGCCGTGCAAGGGGCCCGAGCATCTCAAGCTCAACATAGGGCAGCGGATCGGCGTTGGTGTAGATCTCCGCGTTGCAGCCGTCATCGGTGTAGGGGGCGCCCGGGACGATGGCGGAGTCGATCCTGAGCAGTTCGGCCGCGCCGACCCAGACGAGGGTTGCCGCGCGCATGCCGATCTTGTGATTTTGCCGGGGATCCCGGGTGAGCGACAGGATTCCGTCGGCCACATTCAGGCCCGCCGGCCGGCTCCCCGACTGGAGCACGAATTCGGCACCGGTGCCGGACGGACCGGCGAGTGGAGCCCCGGCGAGCAACGGATCCTTGAGTTGCGTGATCACCCAGACGGCGATCTCCACGGGCGGTCCGGCGGTCTTTTCGTAGGCGGTCGTGATCGTCATGACCGGCTTGTCCGGCGCGAGCTCGATGCGGCGGCGAACGCGGACGCCGAATTTTTCATCGACCGGCGAGAGCAGCGTCACCGACGCCGGGCCGACGATCGCCGCATCCATGGGCCTGCCGTCGAATGCCGGCGGCGGCGGCCAGCCCCGTCCGGCGATGCGGCCCCAGTCCGCCTGGGGAGCAGGCCATGCCTTGTCGCCGCCGAAGTTGGCCNNCAACGACGGCTTCCACGAGGCCGTTGCTAATCAGCAGGGAATCGGGCCAGCCCTTATAAGCGATGCGTTGGACTGAACGGGAATGCTGGGACATGATCGTGTTCTCGGCGGCGGGGGCGCCGGCCGGAAAAAGGGCGGCGAGGGCGGTCAGAAGAACGGCGAGCGTTCCGGCGCGTCTCGGTGGGCTTTGAAGGAGCTGCATTGGGAAAACCGCATTCAGCCTGGATACCGCCTCAACTTCGAAATCCAGGTTCAGGCGCACCCCACTACCTCGGCTACGTCAGGCGGCGGGTCAACACGGATCACCCGGACACGCTCCAGCAATTCGTCAAAGTAGTCCTTGCCGAAGACCTGTTTGCCCTGCTTGAGCCGTTCGT
>PMKA01000280.1:1459-2801 GCA_003157575.1 Opitutia bacterium | reverse complement strand
AGTCGCTTTTTACTGGTGCGCCTCCTGCGGCGGTTGCGAAGAGACCGTCGTCGACCTCGCGGAAGACATCCTCGGGGTCGTCGAAAAGGTCGACATCGTCCTCTGGCCGGTGGCGATGGACTTCAAGTACAAGTCGATCGAAGACCTGGAGGACAAGGCGATCTTCGCCACGCTGCTCAACGGCGCAATCCGCTCGTCCGAGCAGGAGGAGATGGCCGTTCTCCTGCGCCGGAAGAGCCAGTATCTGATCGCCTACGGCTCGTGTGCGCACATGGGCGGGATTCCCGGCCTCGCCAACCAGTTCGAGCGCGAACAGATCCTCAAGTTCAATTACGAGGACGCGCCCACCGTGGTGAACGACAAAAAGGTCCGTCCGCAGCTCAGGTTTGAAGAGGACGGCCGGCACCCGCACCTTCCGGAATTGCGCAACGTCGTCCGCTCGCTCGACCAGGTTGTGGACGTCGACCTCTACATCCCCGGCTGCCCGCCGACGCCGAATCTGACCAGGGCGGCCTTCGCGGCGCTTCTGAGCGGGCAGATCCCGCCAAAGGGCGCCGTCCTCGCGCCCGACACCGCCCTTTGCGACGAATGCTCCCGCAAGGCCAGCAAGCCCGCCGACATCGCCTTCACCGAGTTCAAGCGGACCCATCAGAAGCTGCTCGATCCGGAAAAGTGCTTTCTCGCCCAGGGCGTCGTCTGCATGGGCCCCGCGACCCGCAGCGGCTGCGGCGCACAGTGCACCACCGGCAACATGCCCTGCACCGGATGCTTCGGCCCCACCTCCCGCGTGCGCGACCAGGGCGCGAAGATCCTCTCGTCGCTCTGCGCCAACATCGCAGCGAAGGACGAGGCGGGCATCAACGAGGTCCTCGAAGGCATCCCCGATCCCGTCGGCACCTTTTACCGCTACGGCCTCCCGACAAGCCTTCTCCGAAGGAAGGTGGATTTGAACGGTTCGAAAACGACCAACGAATGACCTGTATTCCGCCGATTTTCAAGTACCTGTAGGGCCGGCGCTCGTCGCCGGGCCATTGTTCACGCTAGGTCGGCCTGCCGACAAGCGGCAGCCCTACACCAATGAACCCAGCCCAATCTCGCCATGGACGAATCAACGAAACAAGCCTTCAACGCCGGCAACCTGCAGGCGAACGCGGCCTACGCCGCCGCCAGGCGCAACGTGACGATCGACCCGATCACACGACTCGAGGGCCACGGCAAGATCGACATCTATCTCGACGGGAAGGGCGAGGTCGAGCGCGCGTACCTGCAGGTGCCCGAGCTCCGGGGCTTCGAGGTCTTCAGCCTCGGCCGTCCCGCCGAGGACATGCCGCAGATCACCAGC
>PMKA01000280.1:0-1443 GCA_003157575.1 Opitutia bacterium | reverse complement strand
CTACAACACCTTCATGCTCGAGGATCACGCGCTGCACGTGTTCGTCCTCGGCGGACCTGATTTCATCGTCGGACCGGACGCCCCGCCGGAGCAGCGCAACATCGTCGGCGTGATCGCAAAGGTCGGCCTTGACGCCGGCAAGAAGGTCATCGCCACCCGGCGGCGCCTGCGAGAGCTCATCGCCTATTTCGGCGGAAAGGTCGTGCACCCGGTGCTCGGACAGCCCGGAGGCGTCAGCAAGGCGCTCAAGGGGGAGGATCTCCCGAAGTTCAAGGAACTCGCCAAAGACGGCGTCGAGTTCGCCGAATGGACGCTCGCGGTGTTCAGGAAGATCGTACTGGAGAACCCTGCGTACGTGCAGATGATCACCTCCGACACGTTCACCCACAAGACCTGTTACATGGGCATGGTGGACGAACAGAACCGGGTGAGCTTCTACGACGGGAAGATCCGCGTGGTGGACTGCAACGGCCAGGAGGTCTGCAAATTCTCCCCGTCGCAATACCGCGACTACGTGGCGGAGCACGTCGAGCCGTGGAGCTACATGAAGTTCACCTTCCTGAAGCAGCGCGGATGGAAGGGCTTCGTGGAAGGTCCGGATACGAGCATCTATTCCGTCGCCCCGCTCGCGCGCCTAAACGCGGCGGACGCCATGGCAACGCCGAAAGCGCAGGCTGCGCGCGAAGAGTTCTACAAGGTTCTCGGCGGCCGGCCGGTGCACCACACGCTCGCCAACCACTGGGCGCGCGTGATTGAGATGATCCAGGCGGCGGAGCGCATCGACCAGCTCGTCAACGATCCCGAGATAACCAGCCAGGACGTGCGCCGCATACCGACGACGGTGCCGGCCGAGGGCGTCGGCGTTGTCGAGGCCCCCCGCGGAACGCTCTTCCACCACTACAAGACCGATGAGAGAGGCGTGATCACGATGGCCAACATGATCGTGGCCACCGGCAATAATGCCGCACGCATCGCGATGAGCGTCGAGAAGGCCGCAAAAGGCCTGATCCACGAAGGCAAGGTTACGGAAGGCCTGTTGAACAAGATCGAGATGGCCTTCCGCGCGTACGACCCCTGTCTCGGCTGCGCCACGCATTCCCTCCCCGGCCACACGCCGCTCAAAGTCCGCATCTACACCCCCGACCACACCCTCGTCCAGGAACTGGTGCAGGAGTAGGCCAAACGACCGAGCCCTCGGCGTTCCTGTCAAGCGTCAAGGCCCGACGTCTTCTGCCCGCCCGCTTCCGGATTAAGTGTTACCTATCACTCCCGATCGTACCGCCCTCCGCCCTCTGACGTCTGCCCCAAATACCTGTAGGGCCGGCGCTCGTCGCCGGGCCATTGTTCACGCTAGGTCGGCCTGCCGGCTAGCGGCAGCCCTACACCAATGAACCCAGCCCAATCTCGCCATGGACGAATCAACGAAACAAGCCTTCAACGCCG
>PMKA01000494.1 GCA_003157575.1 Opitutia bacterium | reverse complement strand
GAAGGTAAAGATCGGCATCCAGCTTGGGAAAGTGAATGCCGAAACCCGAGGGGGAAATTTCAATCGGCTCAAGCTGCGTGGGAGCAGCGCCTTCCAGGCCTTCGGCATCCTGCGGCGAGAACGCCACATCGATCCGGGAATTGAGATGAATCACGATCTTCCGCATGCGGCTGTCATAGCGAGCACTCACGGCTCGGGGAAAAGATGCGCCGAGTTCCAGCGCTCGCCGGTTCGCCCGTTCGATTTGTTCATCGACTTCCATGAATCCTCTCCCATGCGCTCGAAAGCGCCGCCAGATTCTCCTCAAGCGCGCCTCGAATGCGGACCAGATCGCGCGCGGAGAAGCCGTAGTTCTCCCTGAGGGCAACAGAACCCTCAGGATCGTTCAAAGTGAAGACCGCCTCGTGACCGTGTCCGATGATGTGTACANNACCTCGGCGCCGTGGTCTCCGTCGTCGTCTTGCGTCCGCCGCCTTCGATACTGACGCTGTCTTCGTGGCTATGGAAAATCAAAGCCTCTCCGGTCACAGTTCCCCGCGCCGGATCGGTCATGCGGGGCGGCGCGGCGGCGGTTCCGGTCAGCACGTACTCCCCGCTTTCGCTTGAATACACCAACTGCTCCCCGGTTCCGCGCCGGCCTTCGGAGGTCACCACCACGTGGCCCCTGGCCGTCATGCGGTCCACCTGCGCTTGTCCGCCGTCCGTGCCGGCGTGATTGCCCGGCGGCAGCAGAATCACTTCCACCTCGCTGGAAACCGACGTTGCCGTGCCCGTCTCGGCAACCACACTCCCGCCGGCCAGGCCGTGCATCACCGCCTTGCGCTCCGCGTCGGAATACTTCAGGTCGCCTCCGCGCATCCGGATCACGGAGGGCGTTGCCGGCTTAGCTGCCGCTTCCTTGCCCGGCGTCCTGGCCGGTTCCGGGCCTGCCGCGCTCACCAGCGCCGCTCGCACCGGCTCGGCCGGGTCCGTGCTCCGAGCCACCAAAGTCTGCTTCTGGCGATCCAGTACAATCACCGGCGCGGCAATCGAGTTCGCTTGCTGCCACAGCCGCGCGTGACCCAGGAAGGTAGCCTCGCCGCCGGCCCCGCCCGGTGCCTGGTGCAGTTGAGCCTCGGCCGCAACCACGTGCGCCGGACCCTGTCCGCCCAGGGCCACAGTGCCCGGTTGGCCGGTTTTCCCGGCGCCGGCTTTCCCCGTTCCGGCGTCAACCCAGGTCGCCTTTACATTTCCATGCGCAAACGCATCCCCCGACTCCTGGGATACGTCGATCTTGTCCGCTGTGAGTTGCAGGCCGCCGTCTTCCACGCGGGGGCTCAAGGTCAGGTGCAACCACTCTCCCGTGTCCTCATAGACAGCCCGTCCCGCCGTGGCCCGCATCGGCGCCTGCGCCTGCCCTCCGGGTCCGCCGGGTCTAGCCGCCGGCTCCTGAATCAGGACAACGTGCCCATCGACTGTGGCCGACTGAATCTGCGCCGCGTCGCTTAACCCGCCGCTCTCTCCGCGTCTGACTCCGGCTTTTGCCCCGGTCGCGCCTCCAGCCGCAAAATGCGCCTCCAGCCGGTCGCCACTGGTGGTTTGCCGGGTTCCCGTCGCCGTGGTCTCTTCCAGGCTGGTGTGGCCTACGCCTGTCATCGCGGTCAGCACGGAATCCGGCCCGAATTGGCCTGTCAGCTCGTCAGCCGCCAGCCTGGAGGGTAGAACGGGGCCTTTGCCTCGCTGGCTCTCGCCCGTGACCACCACCCCTTGTGCCCCGTGCATCGTGGCCGGTTCAACCTGCCCATGCCCGGCTGCGCGAAACTCGACGTCGGCCACCGGCGACTTCCACACCCGGCTCACTCGCATCGGCCCGGCTTGCGACTCGCTTTGTTCGTAGCTCTCAAACTCCACGCCGCGTTCCAGGTGTACGTGGCGAAGCTCGCCTTTTTCTGTGAACTCCAACTCCGCGGTCGGCGAAGTTCCGTGCATCTGGCGGCCCTCACGCGCCGAGTCCATTCGGACGCCGCCTTCCAGATGCCCGTGACGGGGCTGGTTGTGCTCGTCGAACTCCAGCGCGCCGGTGGGCGCGGCCAGGTGGCTGCCGGTCGCGGTCGTCAGCGTGAAGCCATTCGACGCATCCAGCCGTACCGCCGATCCATCCGCGCGGAAGACGATCTTCGCCTCGTCCGCCGTAGCCTCGCCGTCGCGATAGACGGCCGTCGCCCCGCGTAGGCGGCAAACCTGATCGCCGCGCTCGAACTCCGCATGCTGGGCATGAATCTCGACCGCCTCTCCGCCACGGCGTGTGGTCAACTCCACCGCCCGGTCCAGCACCAGAAGGCCCTGCTGCGAGTCGTACGTGGCGCCTATAGAGCTGCCCTTGCCCTGCGCCATGGAGAAATCCACACGCGCGGAAGTCGTCGCCACTTCGTTGTTCTGGTCGAAGGTGAGCCCGCTGGTCTTTACATGGATCTCACCCCGTTCCGCGGCCTCGGCGGTTGTTGCCAGCGGCTTGCCGCCGGCATTGTGGCCCACCGCCTGTCCCGGCGTCGCCTTGGGCGCAATGGCTGGCGCCACTCCCGGACGCATCAGCGTAATCTCCACCGGCCCGGCGGCTTTGGCCGTACCCAGCTGCTGATCGTATTCGAACTCGTCGCCTTCGATGCGGTCCACGCGGCTGCCATCTTCGCCGTACAGTTCGATCTTGACGTCGTGCAGCAGCGCGTAACCCTTCTTCAACTGGATCACCTTCGAGGCATGAATCTTGAACAGTGTGCGCCCCCCGTGCGCCTGCGTATAGGTGACGCCGTTGGCTTCCTGCTGAATCTCGATGCCCAGCCGCCGGGGCAGATCGCGGCGATTGAAGGGATTCTTC
>PMKA01000092.1 GCA_003157575.1 Opitutia bacterium | reverse complement strand
CTTTACGACAATAGTCTCGCGGCGGTTCTGGGATGTTCGTTTCCAGGATGGCGACGGGCTCCTTTTCGGCAACGAGGGCTCCGGCTGTCCGGACTGGCTTCATGCGGCGGTGGGCGAATCGTGGCGCGTCAACATCCCGCATGCCAACACGGCCATGCGCTCGCTCAATCTCTCCACTGCGGTGGGCATCGCCTGTTACGAGGCGCTGAGGCAGACCGGCGGCATTCCGGCGCAATAGGAGGCTGTCGGACTTGCGTTCNNGCCTGCAAGCAGGCTCCTACATCCTTGCCAATCAGTCTCATCGTGAACGCACACTAGAATAATCCGCAAAATCCGCATCGCGGCCTTCAAGCCGCCGTTTCGACCTGTTCGACAAGCTCCTGTTCGACAGGCTCAGGGTCCCAGAGCCGAGGGAGCGCACCGCCCTCCAACAAAATCGTTGCAATCCAGAGAGCTCTGAGGGCGGTTTTGGTTTTTGCAGCAGCCTGGAGGACCCGAAGTCCGACAGGCTGCAAAACAGAGCGTCTTAATTAAGACGCGGTGTTCAGATTTCTTCAGCCCGGATGCAGGCGGTCTCGCGGCCGTCGGAAAGCCGGGTGAGCGGGGGGGCGGAGATCCTGCACTCTTCCTGTGCGAACGGGCAGCGGGGATGAAAGGCGCATCCCGCGGGCGGATGCATCGGCGAGGGCGGGTCGCCCGTCAGCACGATGCGCTGGCGGGTGCGCTCGACGTCGGGGTCCGGCCTGGGAATCGCGCTCACCAGCGCCCGCGCATAAGGATGGCGGGGGCGCTCGATGACATCGGCGGCGGCGCCCAGTTCGACAATCTTCCCCAGGTACATGACTGCGACGCGATCGGAGATGTGCTTCACCACCGACAGATCGTGCGCGATGAAGATCAGCGTCAGGTCCATCTCCCGCACGAGTTGTGACAGCAGGTTCAGAATCTGGGCCTGGACGGAGACGTCGAGAGCCGAGACGGGTTCATCGGCGACGATGATCTTCGGACGCAGCGCGAGCGCCCGGGCAACGGCAATCCGCTGACGTTGTCCGCCGGAGAATTCGTGCGGGTATTTCCGGAGAAAACGCGGCGCCAGCCCGACCCGACGCATGAGCTCCTGCACCTGCGCGGGGACGTCCGCGGGGGCGCACACCCGGTGCACGAGCATGGGCTCGGCAAGGGTCTCGAAGACGGTCATGCGGGGATTCAGGGACGCGTACGGGTCCTGGAAGATCATCTGCAGGGAGCGGCGGGCCGCCCTCATCTCGGCCGGGCCGGCCGCGGTGATATTGCGCCCTTCGAGCACGATCGCGCCCCCGGTTGCGGGCACGAGCTGGAGAATCGTCCGTGCAAGCGTCGACTTGCCGCAGCCCGATTCGCCGACGAGCCCCAGAACCTCGCCGCGCTGAACGCTCAGGTTTACGCCATCCACGGCCTTGACGACGCCGGCAACGCGCGTTCGCGCGAATCCACGGCGGACCGGGAAATGGGTTTTGACGCCCTTCAGCTCGAGAATGGGATCGGACATTGAAAAGGGAGAGCGTGCGCCTTCTTGGAGGAATGGACGTTGCACAAAGAACCTCCCTGGTGCAACTGAATCGGGGCGACGGCGCGAAGTGCTGGCGCGGAACGCTCACGGCCGATCAAGCCGGTTGGAAGGAATTGAAGATAAGGCGGCCCGGGCATCACGCTGAGTTTTCGCGTCATGATGCCGCCAATTTGTTGTCTATTTGATCGTCGGGCCTTAGCGTCCTGCCGTGAGTGCCGTTGAAGACATTCCCGAACCCGGCGTGCAGGCGGACCAGCGGCTGCTCGACCGCGCATGGTTGCGGATCGGGGTTGGGCTGGCGGTCGCAGGGCAGGCGATGGTCTTCAGTCTCGCGGTCAATCTCTCGCCGCCGGAGGGGATGGCGTATTGGGTCCTGCACGGCGGGCTGATCCTCTCGGCTGCGGCGGTGCTCGTGTTTCTTGGCGGCGATCTTGTCGGCTCGGCCGTGGATGCGTTGCGGCGGCGGCGGATCAACATCGACCTGCTTTTCCTGCTCACCCTGGTCGGGGCGTTCGCGGGTTCGCTTGTGGCGACGTTTACGCGCACAGGGTCGGTCTATTACGAAGTCGTCGCCATCCTGATAGTGGTCCACACGGCGGGCAAGATGCTGGGTGCGCGCAGCCGGCTGGCGGCGTTGCGGGCCGTCGAACAGACGCGGGAGCGATTTGAGTTTTGCTGGGTGCGGCGGCCGGACGGTTCGCGGGCGCGCCAGGCCGTGGGCACGATCGCCGCGGGCGACAGGGTGGTTGTCGCGCCCGGGGAACCGGTCAGCGTCGACGGCGAAATCGTGTCGGGTCGGGGATACCTGCAGGAGACGTCGATGACGGGCGAATGGCGGCCTGTTTCCCGGGGACCGGGCGAACCCGTGCTGGCGGGGACATTCTCGGTCGACGGCAGCTTTGAGATCCATGCGGCTTCGGGCACGCGCAGGCTCGACGATGTGCTTGCCGTGGTTGCGGGCGCGCGGCTTGCGGCGAGCCGGCTCCAGCAGCAGGCGGACCGGCTCGTGGCCTGGTTTCTTCCGGTCGTGGTGGTTGTCAGCACGGGGACGTTTGCCGGCTGGATGTTCTGCGCCACGTGGGATCGTGCGTTGTTCAACGCGATGGCCGTGCTGCTGGTGGCATGCCCCTGCGCAGCCGGGCTGGCGACGCCGGTGGCGGTCTGGGGAGGGCTTGCGCGGATGGCCTCGTTCGGGCTCGTTTCCCGCAGCGGAGACTTCCTCGATGCCCTGGCGCGGTGCGACCTGGTGTGTCTCGACAAGACCGGCACGCTTTCGACGGACGCGCCCTGCGTGCGCGCGTGGCGGATCGAGCCCGCATTTCTCGGTCGGGAGCGTTGGCTCGGAGCGGCGGTGACCGCAGCGGAGGAGGGCCTGCGTCATCCGATCGCCGCGGCGCTGCAGGCCCACTGCAATTTGATCCAAGATTCCGCGGCTGAGTCGGAAGCCGCTCGCCCGTTCGACAAGCTCAGGGCCTCGAGCGGGTCGAGGGGCTCACGCTNNGGAACGGAAGCCTCGACTGCGGAATCGACATCGATGGATGGCAGAGCTGCCGTTGTGACGGAAAGGAGAGTCGAGGCGGGATTGGGCCTGGTGGCGGAGGTGGAAGACGACACAGGCAGGCCGGTGGAAATCCGGATCGGAGAGCGGGCGCTGGGCTGCTTCGCGGCCGGTCCTGCCGGCGGAAACGGGTCCGCGCGCGCATGCGCAGCGCTCCCGGGCGGAGGTGCGGTCGCGGGCGCGGGGGCTGCGAAGGAGGTGTTCGTCTTCGTGGGCGGAGTTCATGCTGCGACGATCGAACTGCAGGAAACCTGGCGCGAGGGCATGGACGAGGCGCTGCGGGAACTCGCCGGGCTCGACGTTGAAGTTGAAATCCTCACAGGAGATTCTTCGACGCCCGACGCCCGTCTTGCCGGGGTGAGCGTGCTTGCGGGACTGACGCCGCTCGAAAAGCACGAGCGCGTCCGGAGTCAGATTGCCGCGGGACGCTGCGTGACGTTCGTAGGGGACGGGGTCAACGATGCGGCGGCGATGAGTGCGGCGCAGGCTTCGGTTGCGATGAAGGCGGGGGCGGAGCTGACGCACGCGGCGGCGATGGCCGTCTTTGCGGGCGGGGACCTGCGTTTCCTGCCCCGCGCAATCAAGGTGGCGCGTGGGGCGAGGAGAAGCATCCGGACGAACCTCGTGTTTGCGGCCGGCTACAACAGCGCGGGCATGGCGCTCGCCGCGGCCGGCATTTTGCATCCGGTGGCGGCGGCGCTGCTCATGCTCGGCTCAAGCGCCTTCGTGTCGGTCAACGCGCTGCGAAACCGCTGAGCGGCGGGTATCCGCGGGCGGATTGTTCCCGCGCAAAGTCCGGGAGAGTCTTGCCTTCCGCTCCATCCGAAAAATGGAGCGATCGTCTTCCCTCGCGAGTATCCGTCCGGCCGGACGGACACGGTAGGTTGGCGTGAGGAACATCTTTGCGCCGTCGGTGAAGTTCGTGCCGACAGCGATGCCCGGCGGGGCAAGATCGATGCGCGCAATCAGGAAACGCAGGAGAAGGGGCTGCCGGCGCAGTTGTAGGTACGGTTCTTTTGATGGCACGGGCAGCCTTCCGGCCGCAGCACCGGGACAGAGGTTGGTCCTTCCGGTGGTTTGTATGGTGCCTTGCTTTGTACGGAGGGCGGCCATTGTGACCGCGGGAATCTCCGGGCGGCGCTGACGGCCTGCCCAGCCGAAGCTCAAGCGAAGGCTGGCGCAGCGCCCGGCATGTCACATTCCAATTCAACGAACGCGAGTCGTTGGCTCACTCGTGGTGGCGGATGCGTGGTCGGACGCGGAGGGCGGAGGGGTGGAGGTGCCCCAGGCTGACGGCTTGGGTCCCATCTCGAACTCGATCGTTGCGCCCTGGCGGATCTCGGCGTGCCGGAACCAGGCGCGGTCGAGCGGCTGTCCGTTCAGCGTGGCCGATTGAATATAGATGTTCTCGCGGCTCACTCCGTGCGCGACGATCACCACCTCGCGCCCGTTCTCCATGCGTATAACCGAGCGTGCGAACGCGGGGCTTCCGATCAAATACACATCCTGCCCGGCGTTCGGAAAGAACCCGAGGCAATGGAACACAAACAGGGACGACATTGCCCCTGAATCGTCGTTGCCGGGCAGGCCGCTCCGAGTGTCGTTGTAGTGTGTATTGCGGAGGCGGACCACCGCCTCGGCCGTCCGGTCCGGGCGGCCTGCGTAATCGTAGAGCAGAGGCGTGAGAAAGCCGGGTTCGTTGTCCACGTGGAAGAATCCCTCGCGGAAGAAGGTGTCGAGACGCGCCACAAATGCGTCGCGCCCGCCGCATGCGCCGATCAGCGCCTTCACATCATGCGGAACGTAAAATGAATACTCCCAGGAATGGCTCTCGTAAAAGACGTCGTTCCAGCTTCCGGCCGACAGCACGGTGAAGGGGACGACTTTTGCGCCGTGGCCGTCATCGCTGGTTACTTCATCCACCCAGGTCCCGTCAGCCCGGCGCGGCATGATGAACCCCGTGGCGCCATGATCAGTGACCGGCCGCCACAGGTTCCTCCAGTTTCCCGCCTGTTGCAGGTATTGCCGGCTGGTCGCTTCGTCGCCGACCTTGCGCGCCACCTGCGCGGTGGCCCAATCGTCAGCGGCATATTCGATCGTGCGGCTGCCGGATCGCTCATGGGTCGCGGAGACGTACCCGAGCGAACGATAATCGGCCAGACCTCCCCGCCCTTGCTTACGCTCGTCGCCGCCGGGCGGAACTTCGGCATCCCGGCGCATCGCCCGCAGGGCCCGCGCGTAATCGATGCCGGGCAGGTCCTTTGCGCAGGCGTCGGCGATCACTACGTCGGCGTTGCTGCCGCCCTGGGTGCGGCCGTTGCAATCGCCGCTGCGGGCGTCCGGCAGGTAGCCGTCGTTTTCCGCAATGTCGATGAGCGAGCGAACGATGGCGACCTGGGTCGACTCCTTCAGCAGCGTGAGCAACGGAAGGCTCGTGCGAAACGTGTCCCAGATTGCGTAGAAATCGTCGTAATACGGTTCGCTTGAATGCCACCGCGGATTCTCGCCCGTTTTGTCCACCGGCATCAGCAGAGAGTGGTAAAGCGCGGTGTAGAATTCGCGCCGGAGGGAGGCATCTCCGCCCTCGACAGTCACCGTCCCAAGCGCCTGGCGCCACGATGCCGTGGCGGACCGGCGCACCGCCTCGAAATCCCAGCCGGGGTTCTCCTGTTCGAGATTGTGGCGTGCCTTCTCGCAACCGAGAAAGGAGATGCCGACCTTCGCCTGAACCGTGTGGTTTGAGCGGGTGTCAAAGGTGAAATAGGCGCCGGCGGGCTCGCCGGAATCGAACTCGTTCCGGCCGTCCGGAGTCATCCGGTCGTTCTTCCAGGTGCCGAAGGCCGTCGCCGGCGTGTCGAAAACCGCATGGAAGAACACGGTGTAGGCGTCGCCGATGTTCCAGCCCCCGCGCACCCGGGTGTAGCCCTCGACCGTCGTGGAATTGATGATACGGATTTCCGCACCGACCAGTTCCTGCTTCTCGCTGGGGTGGTCGTAGTTTCGACCGAGGAAGCTGCCCGCATCGATCAAGACGTTGGCTGCGGCCGTCGGCGGGAAGGTGTAGCGGAGGAATCCCGTGCGCTGCGTGGCGGACAGCTCTGCCTTGATCCCGTATCGGGTCAGTGTGGTGCCGAAATAGCCGGGACAGGCCGTTTCGGCGGCCGCGGGAGAGGCATGGTCGCGCGGATCGGGCCCGCCCGTCGTCGCCATCACCAGGACGTTGCCATACTTGGGGCCCCCGCCGGTTCCGCTCACGTGGACATGGCTGAAGCCTACAACGGGCCGTCCGGAAACATAGCCGGAGTTCGAGAAGTCGAGGTCGCAGTCCGGGCTCAGTTTCACCAGGCCGAACGGCAGGCAAGGTCCTGGGACCACGTTGCCGCCGCCGTCTGCGCCGATGAACGGATCGACGTGGGCGCAGACATCATCGGCCGCAGGCGTTGCGCCGCCAAGCGCCAGAGGCAACAGGATCAGACCGGACCAAACCGTGAGCACACTCAGACTATGTCCCATTCGCATCGGCGAACATTCTCATTTTGAAGGAAATGTGGCACGGGCGTCTCACCTGCGCAACGACAAACATCTTTCCGGCGCGAGCGATAATTGTCGCCGGGGGCTCGCCCGAGTTTCGGTGGGATTCGGCGTTGACGGAGCAGCGCCCTCCACATTGCCCCGTGGAAATCCGGATCGGAGAGCGGGCGCTGGGCTGCGTCGCGGCCGGTCCTGCCGGGATCGTTCCTTTGAGTTTGGATTAACGATCCGACCTGTCCAACAATTGGGGACCACCTCAGACAGAGTATTAATCGACGCTGAAGTCGGACAGCTAAACATGCGTCAAGAGATTATTGCATGGGTTAAATCAACTGCAAATGGCGAGTACCAACTTATCCGCGATTGAAAGTATGCGGGTAATGGCTCCCATGAGCGACAGCGGCGCTGCGACCTGATGTTGTCGGCGGATCTCAGACCTTGCTCCACTCCAGCATTCGCTTGATGGGCACGAAGGCGCGCTGGCGGATCTCCTCCGGGATTTCGATTGCGGGGGCGAGATTGAGGAGGGCGTCGCGCACCTTCTCCAGCGTGTTCATCTTCATGTAGCGGCAGTCGTTGCAGGCGCAGGTGTCGGTGGGGCCGGCGATGAAGGTCTTGTCGGGAATTTCGCGACGCAGCCGGTGGAGCATTCCGCTCTCGGTCACGACGATGATCCGCCGGGCCGGGTGTTCGCGCGCGAATTTCACCATGAGCTCGGTGCTGCAGACCTCGTCGGCGAGGTCGCGCACGGCCTCCACGCATTCCGGATGCGCGACAACGGGCGCGTCGGGAAACTGCATGCGCACCTTCTCGATCGCCTCGACGGTGAAAAGGACGTGCGCGTAACAGGAGCCCGGCCACAACTGCAGGCGGCGGCCGGTCTGCTTGGCCACCCACTGGCCGAGGTTCCGGTCGGGCACGAAAAGGATCTCACGGTCGGGAGGGACGCGCCGGACGATCTTCACGGCGTTGCCGCTTGTGCAGATGACATCGCTGAGGGCCTTCACGGCCGCCGAGCAGTTGATGTAGGCGACGACGTAAACGCCCGGGTGGGAGGCCTTGTAGGCGGCGAGCTGCTCGGCCGGGCAGGAATCGGCAAGCGAGCACCCGGCCTCGAGGTCGGGCAGCAGGACGAGCCGGCCGGGGTTCACGATCTTGGCGGTTTCGGCCATGAAATGAACGCCGCAGAAAAGAATGACGTCGGCCTTCGTCGCCGCCGCCTGGTAGGAAAGCCCCAGTGAGTCGCCGACGTGATCGGCCACGCGCTGGATCGGCTCGATCTGGTAGTTGTGGGCGAGGATCACGGCGTGGCGGCGCCGCTTCAGTTCGAGGATCTCCTCCTGAATGAGGGACAGGGGCGCGGGTTCCTCCCTGCGCGGCGCGAGCACGAAGGGTTCATAGTCGAGGGCCTCGGGCATGGGGCAAAGGTCGCGCAAACCGGCCGCGGCGCAAAATAAAAAGAGAGGGGTGTCGCGTCCAGATGCGAACGTCGGCTCAGTTTTGCGGCTGCAGCTTCGTGAGCAGCTTCTGATAACCCGGATAGTCCCTCAAGCCGTCGAGGTCGGTGTCCTGCTCCATCCAGTCGCGGTCGTCGTAACCCAGCTCGATGGCGCGCTCCAGCTCCTTCAACGCCTGCGCCTTTCGCCGGATCAACGCGAGGCTGCACGCCAGATTGTAGTGGGCCGTCGCGTTGTCGGGTTTGAGGCGGACGAGCTTCCGGTCCATCTTCAGCCCTTCGGCGATCCGGCCCTGCTTGGTGTAGAGGCCGCCGAGGATCTCGACGACGTCGGGGAAGCGCGGGTCGCGCCTGTGGATCGCCTCGAAGAAGCGGGTTTCGAACTCGATGTCGTGGGAAGGCTTCGCCATGGCAGGGACTCAGTTGTTGCGGTGGGCACAATGTCCCGTCGTCTGAAACGCGTTGCAGTGGGCGCTGACCTGGAGCCGCTGGCTCACCGGGGTCAGGCCGAGCTTGGAGGAGACCGTGTTGCCGTACCAGTCCATGAAAGGGGCGTTGATTTCGAAGATCTTGTCGCAATCGATGCAGATCACCTGGGCCTGCTGGCCGTTGTCCTCCCGGCTGGGCGCGTAGTACTTGATGTTCTTTCCGATGTCGATTTCGCGAAGAAGCGCGCTCCCGGTGAGGATCGGCAGCGTGCGGTAGACGGTGGCGCGGGACACCGATTCGTCGAGCGCGCGGGCGTTCGCGAGGAGTTCCTCGGCCGTGAAGTGTTCGTTCTGGGCGAATGCAGCGTCGAAGATCGCCAGACGCTGGCTGGTGGGACGCAGGCCTTTGGCGACCAGAAAGGCCTTGAATTTATCCCGGGACGCCTCGGTGCTCATGGCCGGAATTTCCCGGGGGGGGCAGGGAGTGTCAATGCAAAGCCGCTAGCTGCCCATCACCGCATTTCGGGTCAACGAGCGTGACCGATCCGGCGTCCCAGGCGGGCGGCGGATGCGCGCATTGTGCGTGTCGGCGGTTGTCATTTGGCCGGACCTGGCTTCCTAATCGGGGATGGATTTCAAACTGAAGGCCGAGTACGCGCCGACCGGCGACCAGCCTCAGGCCATCGAGACGCTCGTGCGGTCGTTGCAGGCGGGCAACCGGCACCAGACGCTTCTCGGCGTCACCGGCTCGGGAAAGACCTTCACGATGGCGAACGTCGTCGCGCGGCTGAACCGGCCCACGCTCGTGATCTCCCACAACAAGACGCTGGCGGCGCAGCTGTACTCGGAGTTCAAGAACTTCTTCCCGGAGAACGCCGTCGAGTACTTCGTAAGTTATTACGACTACTACCAGCCGGAGNNTACATCGAGAAGGACTCGTCCATCAACGAGGAGATCGAACGGCTGCGCATCGCCACGACGAGCTCGCTCGTCAGCCGCCGCGATGTGCTCGTGGTCGCGAGCGTCTCCTGCATCTACGGGCTCGGCTCCCCCGAGGATTTCACGGAGCTGCGGATCGAGCTCCGCCGCGGAGCCGCCTTCGGACGCAACCGGCTGCTGGAGCGCCTTGTCGAGAATCTCTACGAACGGAACGACTACGAGCTGAAGCGGGGCTGCTTCCGCGTGCGCGGGGATGTCGTGGACGTGATGCCGGCCTATTCCGAGCAGGGGCTGCGCGTGGAATTCTGGGGCGACGACGTCGAGGCGTTGAGCGAATTCGAGCCCCTGACCGGCGCGGTGCTGCGGCCGCTCGAACAATTCGACCTCTATCCCGCCAACCAGTACGTGACGACGCGCGCCAGGCTCGACGGGGCGATCGGCGGCATCAAGGCCGAGCTGGAGGAACGGGTCGCCTGGTTTGAAAAGAACAGCCGCTACATCGAGGCGCAGCGCATACGGATGCGGACGAACTACGATCTGGAGATGCTCCAGGAAATGGGTTTCTGCAGCGGCATCGAGAATTACTCGCGTCACCTGAGCGGCCGGAAGCCCGGCGAGCGCCCGTTCTGTCTGATCGATTTCTTCCCGAAGGATTTCCTGCTGTTCATCGACGAGAGCCATGCGACGGTGCCGCAGATCGGCGGAATGTTCAACGGCGACCTCGCGCGCAAGCGCGTGCTCGTGGATTTCGGGTTCCGCCTGCCCTCGGCGCTGGACAACCGGCCGCAGAGCTTTGCCGAGTTTGAGCAGATAACCGGGCAGACGCTCTACGCGTCGGCCACGCCCGGACCGTTCGAGCTTGAGCGCTCCACTGTCGTGGCCGAGCAGCTGATCCGTCCGACCGGCCTGCTGGATCCCGAAATCACCCTGCGGCCGACAAAAGGACAGGTGGAGAATCTGATTGGCGAAATCCGCGCCGCGGTGAAGATGGGGGAGCGCGTCCTGGTGACGACGCTGACCAAGCGCCTGTCGGAGGACCTGACGGCCTTCATGCGCGAGGCGAAGATCCGCGTGGAATATCTGCATTCGGACATCGATGCGATCGAGCGCGTCGAGATCCTGCGCAATCTCAGGCTGGGGAACTTCGACGTGCTTGTGGGCATCAATCTGCTGCGGGAGGGGCTCGACCTCCCGGAAGTGGCGCTGGTGGCGATCCTCGACGCCGACAAGGAGGGTTTTCTGCGGAGCGAGACCAGCCTCATCCAGACGGCGGGACGGGCGGCCCGGCATGAGAATGGGAGGGTGATCTTTTACGCCGACCAGATCACCAACTCGATCCGCAAGACGGTGGAAGTCACGAGCCGCCGCCGCGAACGGCAGCTGGCGTACAACAGCGAACACGGGATCACGCCCCGCAGCGTGAAGCGGTCCGCGCAGGCGAGCCTGCACGTTTACGACGGCACCGAACGCGAAAAGGAGCCGCTTGCAGTCGCAGAGGGCGACGATGCGGACGTCGCCGCGGTCATCGCCGAGCTGGAGGAGGAGATGCAGGAGGCGGCAGGGAAACTGGAGTTCGAGCGGGCCGCCGTGCTCCGCGACCAGGTCAACGCACTGAAGTCCGGCGACTACAAGCGGGCGCAGAAACCGGCGCCGTCTGCGGGGGCGGCGCGGAACGGAAACGCGTCACGAAGGAGACAATAGCACGGACCATGCGGTCGACCAACGTCGCCCAGCATTTCATGATCCCGGGATCGGCCTTGCCTGCGTTTTCGTGACAAAGTCCATCCACGGCCAGACGGAAGCCGTTTCCGTCAACCGGGATCAACCTCGGTTTCTGGCCGGGCTCGACGGCAGGCAGATTGGCCGGCTGCTGACCATCCATTCGCGCGTCTTCGGGCCGATGGAGTGGATTTCGCGAAGCTCTTTTTGGATTCCAGCCATGGCATTCTTGCTCAGAGTAGGGTACAACAAATGTCTGACATCTTCCTTCAGGCAATCTCGATCCCATGAAAACCTCCTCCCATTCCTTTATCCGGCTGATGCTCGTCCTCGCGGTGGGGCTGATCGCCCACGTGCTCAATGCCGCCGATGCGGCCCCCCGCGAAAGGCTTCTGATGGACTTCGGTTGGAGATTCCACCTGGGCAACGAGTGGGGGATCGGGCAAAACCTGGCGAAGTCCGGCAGCGGCACGGGGCCGGCCAGCGTCGCATTCTGTGATGCGAGCTGGAGGCAGGTGAATCTGCCGCACGATTGGGCGGTCGAACTGCCCTTTGATGCCAAGGCTGACGTCGCGCATGGCTGCAAGGCGATTGGGGAGGGGTTTCCGCAGAACAGCATCGCCTGGTATCGGCGCACATTTGAACTCCCTGCGACGGATACGGGCCGGCGTTTGTGGATAGAGTTCGACGGCGCATTCCGCGACTACACCGTCTTTGTCAACGGCTGGTTCGTCGGCCACAATGAAAGCGGCTACACCGGTGTGCGCTACGACATCACGGACGTGGCCAATTGCGGCGGGAAGAACGTGGTCTCGGTGCGGGTCGACGCTTCGCAATTCGAAGGCTGGTTTTACGAGGGGGCCGGCATTTATCGCCACGTCTGGCTGTTCAAGACCGCACCGCTGGCAATTGCCCCGGATGGCGTGTTCGTGTTCACCCAGTTCAGGGACAATATTCCGGAGGGGCCGGCGGAAATCCATTTGCAGGCCCATCTGACCAACGCACAGCTCACGGCGGCCGATGCGACGGTCACCTGGAGGATTGACGGTCCCGACGGCAAAGCGATTACGACCGTCTCCAAGACCGGGAGGATTGCCGCCGAGGCATCGGGTGAGTTGGACCAGACAACAACGATCGATGCGCCGGAACTCTGGTCGCCCGAAACGCCGACGCTGTACCGGTTGGTCACGACCGTCGCAAGCAGGGGCCAGACGGTCGACCGGATCGAGACCGAGTTTGGCATCCGGACCGTCGCGTTCGATGCCGACCGTGGCTTCCTCCTCAACGGCAAACCTTATCTATTGAAGGGTACCTGCAACCATCAGGATCATGCCGGCGTCGGGGCCGCCTTGCCTGACGGGCTTCAGTATTTCCGCATTGTGAAGTTGAAGGAGATGGGCGCCAACGCCTATCGCACGTCCCACAACTCACCGACGCCGGAGCTGCTGGAAGCCTGCGACCATCTCGGCATGCTGGTCATGGATGAGAACCGGTTGCTTGGCAGTGATGCGCAGCACCTGAAGTGGTTTGAGGAACAAGTCCGGCGCGATCGCAATCATCCCAGCGTCGCCATCTGGTCCCTTGCCAACGAGGAGTTCACCACCCAAAGCACGCCGGAAGGCGGCCGGGTTGCAGCGACGATGCAGGCGATGGTCAGGCGGCTCGATCCCACGCGGCCCGTGACCTATAATGCGCCGCTCGGGAACGAGTTCTCCGGCATCAACGAAGTCATCGAGGTGCGCGGCTGGAGTTATCACATCGGGAAGGACAGGATGGACGCCTATCACGCGGCCCATCCGCAACAGCCCAATGTTGGCAGCGAGCAGGGCAGCACGGTCGGCACGCGCGGAATCTATGTTGACGACAAGGAGCGGGGATATGTCTCCGCCTATGACGATCACGGCCAGAGCTGGTCAAACACCGCGGAGGAATGGGCCGGCTTTTTCGACACCCGGCCGTGGCTCTCCGGCGGCTTTGTCTGGACCGGCTTCGATTACCGTGGCGAGCCGACGCCCTACGGATGGCCCTGTGTCAATTCGCACTTCGGTATTCTCGACACCTGCGGATTCCCCAAGGACAACTTCTGGTATTACCAATCGTGGTGGATGGCGAAGCCGGTTTTGCATCTGCTGCCGCATTGGAACTGGGCGGGCAGGGAAGGCCAGGATATCGACGTGCGGGCCCTGAGCAACTGCGAGCAGGTCGAGTTGTTTCTCAACGGGCGCAGCCTCGGCCGGCAGACATTGAAACGGACCGAGACGCTGAAGTGGAAGGTGCCCTACGCGCCGGGAGCCCTTTCGGCCAAGGGATTCAATGGCGGGAAGTTGGTGGCGGAGACGCAGGTGGAGACTACCGGGGCGCCTGCGGCGGTGACACTGACACCAGATCGGGCGACGATCGGCGCGAACGGCGAAGACGTCTCCATAGTCACAGTTGCGGTTGTCGATGCCCAGGGGCGTGTTGTGCCGGTCGCCGACAACCTCGTCACTTTTGAATTGGAAGGACCCGGCCGAATCATCGGGGTCGGCAATGGAGATCCCGGCTGTCACGAACCGGACGTGTTTGTGGCGACTGTGCCGATGCGCAGCGTGACGATCGACGGATGGCGGTGGGAAAAGGTCGCCAATATCTATGACGACAATCTGCCCGAGACCGGGGTAACCGTGGATGACTCCACCTGGAGCAAGGCCGATGTGACTGCCGAGAACGGTCCACTGGGATTGCACGAGCAGGGCGTCTTCCGGGCACAATTCACCGTCTCAGCGCAGGATCTGACCGCGTCAGCGGTGGAACTCTATTTCGGGAAGATCGAAGGCGACGGAAAGGTGTTCGTGAACGGACAACGGGTCGGCCCGGCGGGCGACTCTCGTGCGGCGTCGAGCTACGACGTCAAATCATACCTGCACGCGGGCCTGAACACGACTGCAGTCGCCGTCTCGAACTATGGGACGGTTGGAGGCGTCAGCAAGGGCGCGTGGTTGCGCATGCCCGAGGCTCCTTCACCGGTTGCCTGGCGCCGCAGTGTTTTCAACGGGCTTGCCCAGATCATTGTCCAGGCTTCCAAGGACAGTGGTGCAATCAAGCTCGTTGCCCGCTCAGCCGGATTGAAGCCGGCTACGGTTCAGATCGAAGCCCGGCCTGCTCCCGCGCGCCCCTCGCTGCCCTGAAAAGCCACTCGCTCACGCTCGCGGCCACGAGAACACGAAGTCTGCGGTGACTTCGGTCCATTTTGACCGCGGATCACGCGGATTTCGTGGATTCCAACCCGGGCCGGGGCGGGTGACGCGATCGTTCCCACAGCGCCGTAAATGCGCGGGGCTTTTCGGTCACCCTGCGCGGCCTCAGCTGAAATTGGCGCCCCCACGCGGAATCGAACCGCGGTTTAAAGATTGAGAATCTCTTGTCCTAGCCGCTAGACGATGAGGGCGTTGAAGGGGCTGAATTTTGGGCCGGCGCGCGGAATCTCAAGGAAAAACTTCGCCAACCTTCATGCTGGCAGTCGGTGGGGCTTCGCGTCCTTCAGGCGGCAAAACGCAAAACCGCCCCTTCTTCGATGGGACGGACTCGATAAAATGAGCCATTGTGGCGCGAGAACTCAGCGCAACAACCGGATCAGTCTCTTTTCTCCGTTCTTTTCTGGGGGGGGCGCCATCAGAAGACCGCCTGCCTCCCGGCGCGTCCTCGGGAGCTTGAGAACATTCTTGCGCCGGCACCGTTGCCGCCGGTTAATCCTGCCCATGAGCGCACTCAAATGCACGCCCCTCAGAGGCTTTCATGTCGCCCATGGCGGGCGCATGGTGGATTTTGCGGGGTGGGAGATGCCGGTGCAGTACCGGAGCATCCTCGAAGAACACAAGGCGGTCCGCCGGGCCGCGGGTTTGTTCGATGTGAGCCACATGGGGGAGGTCGACGTCCGGGGACCCGAAGCAGGCCGCTTCCTCAATCATCTTGTGACGAATGACGTCGGGCGGCTGTATCCGGGCCGCGTGCTTTATTCGCCGATGTGCTATCCGAGCGGCGGAGTGGTGGACGACCTGCTCGTGTACATGCGCGGTCCGGAGGACTATTTTCTCTGCATCAATGCGGGAAACATCGACAAGGACCTCGCGTGGATCCGCGAGCTGGCGGCGGGATTCAACGTCGCCGTCACCGATCGTTCCGCCGACTACGCCCAGCTTGCGGTGCAGGGGCCGAAGGCTCCGGCGATCGTGCAGTTGCTGACGGCAGTGCCGCTCGACCAGGTCAAATACTATCATTTCACCGAGGGATTGGTGGCCGGGGTCCAGTGTCTGATCAGCCGCACGGGCTACACCGGGGAGGACGGCTTTGAACTCTACCATCCGGC
>PMKA01000178.1 GCA_003157575.1 Opitutia bacterium | reverse complement strand
CCAGGTGCTCACGCTGTTTACCACCCCCGTGATCTACCTCGCCTTTGACCGCCTGGCGAGACGCTTCCGCCGAAGCAAACCGGCCCCTGTTCTGGCGAAAGCATGAGCCCCTCAGCAATATTCATCAGACGGCCGGTGGCCACGACGCTGCTGACGCTCGGCATCGCGCTCGCGGGCATTCTGGCCCTGCGTCTCCTCCCGGTCTCGCCGCTGCCGCAGGTCGACAATCCAACGATCTCGGTCTCGGTCGGCCTGCCGGGGGCGAGTCCGGAGACGATGGCTGCGACCGTGGCCACGCCGCTGGAGCGCGCGCTCGGGCGCATCGCGGGCGTGACGGAGATGACCTCCTCAAGTTCGCTCGGATCGACGAACATCACCCTGCAGTTTGACCTGAGCCGCAATATCGACGGCGCGGCTCGCGACGTGCAGGCCGCCATCAATGCCGCGCGCAGCCTTCTCCCGACCGGGCTGCCGAGCAACCCGACCTACCGGAAGGTCAATCCCGCCGACGCTCCGGTGCTGATCCTGTCGATGACATCGGACACCCTCGACCAGGGGCAGATGTACGACTCCGCGTCGACCGTGCTGGCGCAGGCGCTGTCGCAGGTGGACGGAGTCGGGCAGGTCATGGTCGGAGGCAGCTCCCTGCCGGCGGTCCGGGCCGAGCTGAATCCGAGCGCTCTCAATCGTTATGGCATCGCCTCCTCCGCCGTTCGCGCGGCGATCGCCACGACCAACGCCAACCGCCCGAAAGGCATGCTCGACGGGGATACCCGCCACTGGCAGATCGCCGCAAACGACCAGGCGAAGAAGGCCGTGGATTACCGGCCGATCATCGTCGCCTACCGCAACGGTGCGCCGGTGCGCCTGAGCGACATCGCCACCGTCGACGATTCGGTGCAGGATGTGCGCAACGCGGGGCTGGCGGACGGGCGGCCGGCGGTGCTGCTCATGATCAGGCGGCAGCCGGGCGCGAACGTGATCGAAACCGTCGACCGCGTGAAGGCGCTGCTGCCCGTTCTGCAGGCATCGATCCCTCGTTCCATCAACCTTGCCCTTGTCTCGGACAGCACGACGACAATCCGCGCCTCGCTGCGCGAGGTTGAGCGCACGCTTCTGATCTCGATCAGCCTCGTGATCATGGTGGTCTTCATCTTCCTGCGACGCTGGCGGGCGGCGACGATTCCCGCGGTTGCCGTCCCCGTCTCGCTCATCGGCACCTTTGGCATCATGTACCTTGCGGGGTACAGCCTGGACAACCTTTCGCTCATGGCCCTCACCATCGCCACGGGCTTCGTGGTGGACGACGCGGTCGTGGTCCTAGAGAATGTGTCCCGGCACATCGAGCAGGGGACCTCCCCGTTTGAAGCCGCCCTGCTCGGGGCGCGCGAGGTCGGCTTCACCGTCGTCTCGATGAGTCTTTCGCTCATAGCCGTCTTCGTGCCGATTCTCCTCATGGGCGGGATTCTCGGCCGGCTGTTCCGCGAGTTTGCGGTCACGCTGTCGGCGGCGATACTGGTTTCGCTTGTGGTCTCGCTGACGACCACGCCGATGATGTGCGCACGGGTGTTGCGCCCGGAGAGCGAGGAGAAGCCCGGCCGCCTGTCCCGTTTCATCGAGCGGATGTTTGCGCGCCTGCTGCAGGGATACGACCGGACGCTCCGGTGGGCGCTGGCCCACCGGCTGATCACGCTCGGAGCGCTGTTATGCACGCTGGTGTTGAGCGTCACGCTGTTCTTCATCGTGCCGAGCGGCTTCATGCCCCAGCAGGACACGGGGCGCATCCAGGGAAACTTGGTGGCCGACCAGAGCATCTCCTTCCAGGCGATGCAGCAAAAACTGAAGGACTTCGTCGCCATCGTTAAGGCTGATGCGGCCGTCGACCACGTGGTCGCGTTCACCGGCGGCGGCCAGCGCAACAGCGCGTTCTTTTTCGTCATCCTGAAGCCGATCGCGCGGCGGGAGACGGTCGACGGCCCGATCCTCGCACAAGTGCGCCAGCAGCTCGCGCACGGGTCCGGCTCCAGCCCGTTTCTCCGGGCCGCGGCGTTCATCCTGGAGCCGTTCTCCCGGCAGAAGATCTCCGCCGACCTCGTGATTGCCCGGCTCCGCGGGAAGCTTGCGCACCAGCCGGGCGCCACTCTTTTTCTTCAGGCGGCTCAGGACATCCGGGTTGGCGGCCGGTCTGCCAACGCCCAGTACCAATACACGCTCAGCGCGGACGACATCAACGAACTCCGCGCCTGGGAGCCGCGCATCCGCCAGGCATTGAGCCGGGTGCCCCAGATTGTGGACGTGAGCACCGACCAGCAGGACCTGGGTCTGCAGACCAGCCTGGTCGTCGACCGCGATGCAGCGGCGCGCCTCGGGATCAGCCTCTTCCAGCTCGACTCCACGCTGAACGATCTTTTTGGCCAGAGACAGGTTTCGACCATCTACAATCCCCTCAACCAATACCACGTGGTGATGGAGGTTGCGCCCGCCTATTGGCAGAATCCGTCCGAGCTGGACAAGACCTTCATCGTCTCCAGCAGCGGCGCGGAGGTGCCCCTCTCGGTGTTCGCCCGTTGGGAACCGACCAACACTTCGCTGGCCGTCAATCATCAAGGCCAGTTCCTGGCGACGACCGTGTCCTTCAACCTCGCGCCACGAGCATCGCTTTCCACCGCCACCGAGGCTGTCGAGTCCGCCCTGCAGCGGATTGGCGTCCCCTCTTCGATTCACGGCAGTTTTCAGGGGACCGCACAAGTCTACAAGGCATCCTTCGCCAACATGCCCCTCCTGATCCTGGCGGCGGTGGTGACCGTCTATCTCGTTCTCGGCGTCTTGTACGAGAGTCTTGTCCACCCGATCACGATCATTCTGACGCTGCCGTCGGCCGGCACCGGCGCCTTTCTGGCCCTGCTCGTCACGGGCACCGATTTTACGATCATGGCGTTCATCGGCNNTGACGACCATGGCGGCGCTGCTGGGCGCGGTGCCCCTCGCGCTGGGTCATGGCGACGGCGCGGAATTGCGGCAACCGCTCGGCATCTCGATTGTCGGCGGGCTCGTCGTGAGCCAGATCCTCACGCTTTATACAACCCCAGTGGTTTATCTCTACATGGAACAGCTGGGCGCGTGGGGGACCCGCGTGGCGCGGCGCCTCCGCCATCCGTCCGCACGGCCCGCGACCGCCGTTCTGCCAATTTCATGAACACTCCAGCCAGCATTGCCTGCGTCGTCCGCCAGCGCAGCCATCGAGTATGTAGGGCCGGCGCTCGTCGCCGGGCCGGAATGCCGGCGAAAAACGGTCCGCCGACAAGCGGCGACCCTACATCGACTGTCTTGGCACGGCTGGGACAGTGTTGTTTGGGTGCCTGCCTGGCCGCGCTCGTCCTCGCCGGATGCGCCGTCGGACCGGATTACCATCGTCCCGCCGTCGAGGCGCCTGCCTTCAAGGAGGCGGGCAACTGGAAGCCCGCCGAACCGGCGGAACAACTTCCGCGCGGCAAATGGTGGGAGGCGTACGGTGATTCCGTGCTCAACGGCCTGGAGGACCGCATCGAGGTCTCCAGCAACACCCTGCAGATAGCGGAAGCGCAGTACCGGCAGGCGCAGGCTGCCGCAACCATCGCCAGCGCCGCGTTGTTTCCTTCGATCAGCGCCGACGGCTCGGCCAACCGCGCAAAGACTCCTGCGCGCGGGACCACCCCGGCGTCGCTGGGCAACACGTTTGACGCCGGTCTGGCGGCCAGCTGGGAGTTCGATCTCTGGGGCCAGGTCCGCCGCAGCGCGGAGGCAGGTCGGGCGGCGGCGGAGGCGAGCGGCGCGAATCTCGAATCGGTCCGCCTCAGCCTTCATGCCACGCTGGCGCAGACGTACTACTCCCTGCGCGTTGCGGACTCCGAGACGAGGCTGTACGACCGGATTGTCGCTGAGTTCGCCCGCTCCCTGAAAATGACGCAGAACCGCTATGCGCAGGGTGTCGACACGCGCGCGGATATCGCCGCCGCGGAGTCCCAGCTGAAGACCGCGCAGGCCCAGGCACTCGACATCGGTCTGCAGCGTGCGCAGCTCGAGCACGCAATCGCGGTTCTCCTCGGGCAGCCCCCCGCTGCGTTTTCCCTGCCGCCGGCCGATCTGACGATCCAGCCGCCGGTCCCGCCGTCGTTGATTCCGTCCCAACAGCTCGAACACCGGCCCGACATCGCCGCCGCGGAGCGCCAGCTGGCGGCCGCGTCCGCCGGGATCGGCGTGGCCAAGGGCGGGTATTTTCCGGTGATTTCGCTCTCCGGTTCCGCCGGGTACCAGGGATCGCAGTCCCAACACCTGTTTTCTGCTCCGAATGAGATCTGGGCGCTCGGCGCCGGGGCGGTGATGCCGCTGTTCGAAGCCGGCAAGGTCCGCGCCCAGGTCAGGCAGGCGCGCGCCGCCTACGAGGGAAGCCTCGCAACCTACCGGCAGACGGTTCTCGCCGCGTTCCAGGAGGTGGAAGACAATCTCGCCGCCGCCGCAATTCTGACACAGGAAGCCGCGGTGCAGGCCGAGGCATTGGCGGCGGCGCGGCAGTCGGCGACCATCACGCTCAATCAATACCAGGCTGGCACGGTCAGTTACCTGAACGTGGTGACCGCCCAGACGACCCGGCTCGCTGCCGAGCTTACGTCAGTGCAACTGCTCGGCCGGCGCCTCAACGCAAGTGTCACGCTTCTGAAAGCCGCCGGCGGGGACTGGCGCGGCGTTTATGCAACCGGGGCGCGGTAGTGCGATCTTCCTGTTCGCGGGTTGGCGCAGGTCGGTTTCCCCGCGATGAAAACGCCGGCCCGACGATGAAGAGGCGGGGGCAGATTCCGGTCGCGCGCCTGGACGCCGGGGAGCGCCGGCGCATGTGCACGCGAAAGCGGAGGTATTCCAGCGAGGGCGATGCGCTCGACGCGGCGATGCTTGCCGGCGCCGAACGACGGCGAAAGGCATACCTGTGTCCGCTCTGCGGCCGCTGGCATCTGACGACGGCGTAGGAGCCGGGCGGAGGAGGGTTTTTTCGATCCGCCGTTGATTTCCGGGGCGCTCGCGGTTCTTCTGGTCCGTCCGAATGCGCCAGCTCATCCGAAAGATCTTCGCGTTTGACGAGATTCCGTGGGTGTTTCTCGTCGTTACGATCGCGGCCGTCGTCATCGAGTTTGATGCGGCGTGGCGGCCGGTGCTGATCTATGACCGTCTCGCCGTCATCCATGGCGAATGGTGGCGGATCTGGACCGGGCATCTGGTGCATTTCGGCTGGCCTCATCTCGTGGCGGACGCGGGGCTGTTCCTTATTCTCGGCCGGCTGATCGAACGCGAGCATCCGGTGATCACCCGCGTGTCGCTGGCGGTGATGCCGGTTGTGATCTGCGTCACACTGTACTGGCTTGATCCGGCAATGGTGCAGTACGGCGGCCTGAGTGCGATCGACTTCGGTCTGCTGATCTTTCTCGCCGGCCGGGGCTGGCAGAAGGACTGGGTCGACTGGTTCTGGCCCGCAGTCCTCGCAATCTACGTCGGCGAGGTGGTTCTGGAGTCCGTTTACGGCCACGGCCATGGCGGGGGTATGATCCAGTTCGACGACGCCTCTATCCGGGTGGGGACCGCGGCGCACATTGGCGGAGGCGCCTGCGGAGTGACAGCGTGGCTGTGCAGCTGGTGGCATGGCCGCCGGCGCCCGTCACCGGCCGGCCCGCGCGAGGGATGATCCGGACTCTTCGCTCCCGACTTCTCATTCCATGCTCTACGGACACCTTTCCGCTCCCGATGCTTACGCGCATCTCCTGTTGAATCCGGCCTGGAGGCTGGCTTTCGAGTGGTTGAAGACTGTCACGCCAGCGACGCCCGCCGGCATCCGGCGGCTCCAGGGCGAGGACGTCTTCGCGAACATCCACGGTTACGATACGCTGCCGCGGAAAGACTGCCGCTTCGAGAGCCACCGCCGCTACGTTGACCTCCAATACTGCATCTCCGGCGGCGAGCTGATCGACTGGCGGCTGGCCTCCGGATTGGGGCCTGACGGGGAATACGATGCTGAGAGGGATCTTCAGTTCTACCGGACTCCGGCTTCACGCTTTTCAAAGTCGGCGCGCTCCCGGGCCGGCGACCGGCGGGGTGTCCCGGTCTGCGCACTGCCCATGTCCGCCGGGAGTTTTGCGATTTTTCACCCGTCGGATGCGCACCGACCGAAGGAAAGTGACGGAATCCACCGGAGCGTCTTCAAGCTGGTGATCAAGCTCGACCGTTCCCTTTGCGACGGCCCTGCGCCGGATCGATCGGAATAGCTTTGGATGAAGACACCTCAGAACGTCGTCCGCACGGATTTCGAAATGCGGTCGGGCTCGCGCTGAAGTCCGTGATTCCTCCGACGAATTCAGGCGGCGCATCGTGGGGCATTTGTCGCCATCGGTTGTGCGGCTTTGGTATCCACGGCCTTGGGGCGGGTCAAAGGCGGAGACGTCCCGGATCCGCGCGCAGTCCGCGAATCGTGCCGGATTCCGCAAAAGCGCTCGCGAAAGACCGCGGCTTGGGTTCAATGGCGGCATGACAAATGATGCCGCCTACGAGGAACTCATCTCGCGACTCAAACGCGTTCACGTTCTCGGAACGGTGAACAGCCTTTTGGGCTGGGATGAACAGGTCAATTTGCCGCCCGACAGCGCGGACCTCCGCGCGGAACAGCTCGCCCTCCTGGCCGAACTCCAGCATGCGGCCGCCAGCGATCCGCGGGTGGGGGAGCTGCTGACGCTGCTCGAAGGCCGGCCCGGCGAGCCTGCGGCCGACCAGAAGGTCGTCCTGAAATACGGCCGCCGCGACTATGATCGTGTGGTCAAGCTTCCGCCGGATTTCGTCAGCGAGAAAGCCCGCCACAGCAGCAAGGCTTTTCACGCCTGGGCCGAATGCAGGGGCAGGGCCGATTTCGCAGGCTTCGCGCCTTTCATCCAGCGGCACATCGAGCTCGCGAAACAGGAGGCGGGTTATCTGGGGTATGCGGCCGCGCCGTACGACTACATGATTGACCGGAACGACCCTGGAATGACCGCCGAGGCGGTCGGGGCGCTGTTTGCCGAACTGAAGAAGGAGCTGGTGCCGCTCATGAGGGAGATCGTCGGATCGCGGGTGAAGGCGCGCCCCGGCGTTTTTCACGGTTTCCCGGTGGAACAGCAGCGGACTTTTCTGCACGCCGTGACGGAGAGGATCGGTTTCAACTACCGGCGCGGGCGCATCGACGTGTCGCTTCATCCGTTTTGCGACGGCAGCGGCGCCGACCTACGCATGACCACGCATTTTGACGAGCACAACCCGCTCAATTCGCTGTTCAGCGCAATTCACGAGACGGGCCACGGGCTGTATGAGCAGGGGATTCCGATCGAACGCCAGGGCACGCCGCTGGGCCAGCCCGTGGGCATGGCGGTGCATGAGTCGCAGAGCAGGCTGTGGGAGAACCAGGTGGCCCGGAGCCGTGCGTTCTGGCGGTTCTTCGAGCCGCGTTTCCGCGAGACGTTTTCCGCGCAGCTTGGCGCCGTCTCCTCTGACGAGCTTTACCTGGCGGTCAACGCCGTGCGGCCCACGCTCATCCGCGTGGACGCCGACGAGGTGACCTACAATCTGCACATCATTCTGAGGTTCGAGATTGAGAAGCAGCTGTTTGCGGGGACGCTTGCGGTTGCCGACCTGCCGGCGGCGTGGAACGCGCTGGCGCAGGAACTCCTCGGTCTCACGCCCCCGAATGATCGCGAGGGCGTGCTGCAGGACGTGCACTGGTCGGGCGGCATGTTCGGCTACTTCCCGAGCTACTGCCTGGGGAACATGATGGCGGCGCAGTTCTGGTACAAGGCCCAGGGCGATCTCCCGGGCCTGGACGACGATTTTGCGAAGGGCGATTTCTCGCGCCTGCTTGGCTGGCTGCGGCGGAACATCCATGAACAAGGCCGGCGTTACGACACAAGGGAGCTGGTCAGGGCCGTCACGGGCGAAGCGCTGTCGCCGAAACATCTGTTGCGCTATCTGCGCGAGCGGTATCTGCCGCTTTATCGCGGGTGACCCCGGCAGGGCAGACCACCCAGGCGAACAACGGCGATCCCGGCGATGGCATTGATCGACACCCACACCCATCTGGACGGTTTTGCGCGGCGCGGAGAGCTGGCGGCTGTCCTCGGTCGCGCGCGCGCGGCGGGGGTTGAGAGGATGATCGCCGTCGGAACCGAGCCTGCGGACTGGACGCTTTATCGCGATCTTGCGCGCGAACACGGAGGCGTTGTGGATTACACGGTGGGGCTGCATCCCTGTTCGGTTGAGACGGGTTGGGAGCAGGCGGTGGCGGGTTTGGAGGTTTTTTTCACCGGAGATGGATCGCGGCCGGTGGGACTCGGAGAGGTGGGACTGGACCGGTTCCATCTCCCGAAGGACGCTGCGGAGGCGGAGCGGATCTTCGGGCGACAGCGGGCGGCATTTGCGGCGGAGCTGGAGATCGCCCGTCGCGTCGGAACGCCCGTGGTTGTGCATGCGCGCGGCGCGTTCCGCGAATGCGTGGAGATGATCGATGCCAGCGGGGTCGACTGGAACCGGGTGGTCTTCCACTGTTTCAGCGAAGGCGCGGAGGAAATGAACGCGCTCACCCTGCGCGGCGGCCGCGGTTCATTTACAGGCGTGATTACGTACAAGAATGCCGATGCGGTGCGCGCGGCGGCGAAAGCGCAAGGACTGGCGCGGCTTATGATCGAGACGGACGCGCCCTATCTCGCGCCCGCACCCCATCGCGGGAAGCCGAACGAGCCGGCCTATGTGCGACACACGGCGGAGTACTGCGCCGGCCTTTTCGGGGTGAGCTGCGACGAACTCGCTGCGACGACGACGCTGAACGCGCGGGCCTTTTTCGGCCTTTGAAGCTGGTGACGGCGGAACGTGGAGATCAGGAGAAGCGGCTCCAGATCCTCCTCCTGGCCATCCCTAAAAAACGTCTTGGCGCGGCCAAAACCTAGGCTTCGTCGAACTTGCGGACGAAGAGCTGCTCAAGATCGGCCAGCATCTGGGGGGCGTCGTCGCCCGTCGCAATGAAGCGCACTTTCGAGCCCTTTCCGGCTGCAAGCATCATCAGGCCCATGATGCTTTTTCCGTTCACCTGTTCATCGTCCTTCTCAACGAACACGTCGCAGCGGTATTTGTTGGTGATGCGCACGACCATGGCGGCCGGCCGGGCATGAATGCCCATTTTGTTCTGCACGACGAACTCTCTAACGTGCTGCTGCGCGCTCGGTATGGCTTCGACTTTGTCCATGAAGTTCTAAACTGAGGCTGGAATCTCGACGGTCCCGCACCTTGCTGCAATCATAAAACCGATTCGCAAGATTGTGGCAAAAGCAGAGAAGCACGCGCCGGGCCAATCCGCGAGGCGCCGTCTTCGCTCCTTCGGCGTTGCCCATGGCCGGCGTCGGTGGCATACGCAAGGCAATGCCCACCACTGCAATCATCGTTCCCTGCCGGCTCGAATCGACGCGGTTTCCGAGGAAGCTGCTTCATCCAATCAGGGGGAAACCGCTGTTGCTCTGGGTCGCGGAGCGCATCGCGGCCGAGGCTCCCGAGTTTCCGCTCTATTTTGCCGTGGATCACGGGCTGTTGCGGGATGCGGTCGCGGCCCACGGATTCAAGGTGATAATGACTTCTCCGCAGCATCCGAGCGGCACCGACCGGCTGGCGGAAGCCAACCGTGTCGTCCGGGCCGATCGGGTCATCAATGTGCAGGCGGACGAGCCGCTGGTGACAGGCGGGCAGATCCGCGAGCTGGCGCGGCTGGTTGGCGGCGAGGCGCCGATGGCCACGCTGGCGACGCCGTTCCGCCTCGCGATCGATTTCCAAAATCCCAACCAGGTCAAGGTCGTGATCCGCCGTGACGGCCGGGCGCTCTATTTCTCGCGGTGCAGCATGCCGTTCTCACGCGATCTTGGAGCGGGCGCAGGCGACGCCTGGGTCGCAGCCAGCCCCTGCCACAGGCATCTCGGGCTCTACGCCTATCAGGCCCAATTGCTTGAGAAACTCGCGTCGCTGCCGCCGGGCAGGTACGAACAGATCGAGAAACTTGAGCAGCTTCGCGTCTTGGAGAACGGCTATGAAATCATGGTCGGCCTGACGGAGGACCAGAGCATCGGGGTCGACACACCGGAGGACGCGAAGCGCTTCGAGGAGGCGCTCGCGGGCTAGATATTCCCGGCCTTCCGCTGTTCGATCAATCGGTAGAAATCGACAAAGAGCGGATCGGCGTCGTGGGGGCCGGGCGAGGCCTCGGGGTGATATTGCACGGAGAAGACCGGCAGCTTGGTGTGGCGGAAACCCTCGACCGTGTTGTCGTTCAGATTGACCTCGGTCACGGCCGCTCCGCGCCTCTCCAGATCCTCGGGCCGGGCCGCGAAGCCATGGTTCTGCGCGGTGATCGAGACCTTTCCGGTTTCGAGATTTTTCACCGGCTGGTTTGCGCCGCGATGGCCGAACTTGAGCTTGAAGGTCTTGGCACCGAGCGCATGGGTGATCATGTGATTGCCCATGCAGATCCCGAAGATGGGATATTTCTCGATGAGGCGCGCCACCGTGCGGTACGCGTAGCCGAGCGGCTCCGGATCGCCGGGACCGTTGGAGAGAAACACACCGTCGGGGGCAAGTTCCTCCACCATTTCCGGCGTGGCGTTCGCCGGCACCACCCACACATCGAATCCGTGGTGGCGCAGCTTCTTGAGAATGTTCCGCTTGGCCCCGTAGTCGATCGCCACGACCTTGAAACGTTTTGACGGGGCGATGCGCGTGCCGAGGGTGGTTCCGGCAAGGGAGAAGGGCGCGTCCCAACGGCCCTCGGGATCCCATTGATAAGGGCTCTCGCAGGTCACTTCTTTCACGAAGTCGACGCCGACCAGGCCCTCCCACGCCTGTGCGCGCCGCACCGCCTCCTCGTCGGGTATTTCCACGCTGCTCAGGCAGCATTTCATTGCGCCCGTGACGCGGAGCTTCTTCGTGATTGCGCGAGTGTCGACTCCCTGCAGGCCGGGGATACGGTACTGCCGGAGGTACTCATCGAGGCTCATGCGGCTCCGCCAGTTGCTGGTGACGGGCGAGAGCTCCCTGACAATGAAGCCGGAGACCTTCGGTCCGCCCAGCGACTCCTCGTCATCGGGATTGATGCCATAGTTGCCGATCTGCACGGCGGTCATGGTGACGATCTGGCCGAAATACGAGGGATCCGTGAGGATCTCCTGGTAGCCGGTCATGCTGGTGTTGAACACCGCTTCGCCGGTGATGGTTGCCTCGGCTCCGAAAGCGGGGCCGCGGAAGACAGAGCCGTCTTCGAGCGCGAGTACTCCTGAACGTGGCGTGGACATCAAAGCGCGACGAAAAGCCCTTTCGTCACGTGTGCCAAGGGTATTGTGTCGCGGTCGCAATCGCAGGGGGAGGATTCGTTTCCCGCCGCACGGCAGACGTCGGTCAATCGTGCAGGGGCGCGATCTTGTCGCGACCTCGGAGATGCGGCGCGGGCAGGCTCCGCCGTTGCGGCGCGAGCAGGTATGCGCGCTTTGGTGAGGTGCTCTGATGTTCCATCCGGGAAGGAACCGACCCTGCAGCGCTTATGGCGGCGGACACTAAAAACTGGCGCAAGCATCTATTTGTCAGGTTATTGGCACCTTGCATGCTTCAAAGTCGATTGACGGCGGGGGAGAAATTCGTTCTCCTGCCCGCAGACAATTCAGCAGCCGAAGCCGACCTGCGTTCCCGCAGGAAGGCGCGGGGAACCCAAATGCCGTGTTTTGCGCAAGCAGCGCGGTCGGGGCGAATGGCGGTGGGCAACCACCGTCAGGGCCACTTCTCAGGCCCAGCCCGTCAGCTAACCTCGCAGGCAATGGGAAGGGCGATCCTCTGCGACGCGAAGTCCGCGTCACCACGGTTGTCCCGGGCGCAATGCCGCCGGCGTGCGGCGAATCAAGACAATCGACATGAGTGACAATTCCCTGATGCGGGCGATGAAGAACTTCCTCATCGGCCGCGAGCGTGCTCTGAACGACAGCGGCCTTTTTCATAAACTCTCGCTGGTCGCCCTGCTCGCGTGGGTCGGCCTCGGCGCCGACGGCCTTTCCTCGTCGTGCTACGGCCCGGAAGAGGCGTACAAGGTGTTGCTGGCGCACCCGCCGCTTGCGCTGTTCGTTGCGCTGATGTCCGCGGGCACGGTGGCGATCATCTGCATAAGCTATTCGCAGATCATCGCACTGTTTCCGGCAGGCGGCGGCGGCTATCTCGTCGCGAGCCGGCTGCTTTCGCCGACGGCGGGAGTCATTTCGGGCTCGGCCCTGCTCATCGACTACGTCCTGACCATTTCAGTCTCGGTCGCGAGCGGAATGGACGCCCTGTTCAGCTTTCTGCCCGCCGCGTGGCTGTCCTGGAAACTCGCGGCATCGGTGTGCGGCATCCTCTTCCTCACAATGCTCAACCTGCGGGGCGTGCGGGAATCGGTGCTGCTTTTGGTCCCGGTGTTCGGTCTGTTCCTGATCACCCACACGTTTGCAGTCCTCTTTGTTTTTGGGACTCACGCCGGCGCTCTTGCGAACCTGGCGGGCGACTCGGTGAACGCCGCGCACGGTGCGTCTGCCGAAGTGGGAATGTTGGGGGTGGTTGCGCTGCTCCTGCGCGCCTACAGCATGGGCGCGGGCACGTACACGGGCATCGAGGCGGTGAGCAACGGCCTGCCGATTTTGCGCGAACCCCGCGTGCGGACCGGCCGGCGAACGATGCTGCTCATGGCGCTTTCGCTCGGAGGAATGGTCGCCGGGCTGTTGATCGCCTATCTGCTGGTCGGCGTGCACCCGGGCGGCGGGAAGACACTTAATGCCGTGCTCCTGGAACAGCTTTCTGCGGGCTGGCCGGCCTGGCTGGCCAACACGTTTGTGAAGGTTTCGCTGACGAGCGCGGCAATCCTGCTGCTGATCGCCGCGCAGGCGGGTTTCCTCGACGGGCCCCGCGTGCTCGCCAACATGGCGCTCGACCGGTGGATGCCCGCGCGGTTCACCGCCCTGAGCGACCGGTTTGTTACACTCAACGGCGTGCTGGTCATGGGGGGGGCGTCGCTGGTTGTGCTGCTGCTCACGCGTGGCGAGGTGGAATTGCTCGTCGTCCTTTATAGCATCAACGTCTTCATCACCTTCAGCCTTTCCCAGGCGGGAATGGTCCGCCACTGGTGGCAGGTGCGGCGGGAGGACCCGTCCTGGCGATGGAGGCTGGGCATCAACGCGGTCGGGTTTGCACTCACGTTTTCCATCCTTGTCACGCTGGCATGGATGAAATTCTTCAGCGGAGGCTGGGTGACTCTGGTTGTGACGACCGCGCTGATTCTCACAGCGTTCGCGGTCCGGCGCCATTATGACGGCGTGCGGAAGCTGCTCGCGAATCTCGACAGCATCGTCGAGGCCGCCGAACTCCCCGCTCAACCCGGTGCAAATGATTTTGCGCCCACGTCGGACCGCACCGCCATTATTCTCGTCAATGGTTTCAACGGCCTCGGACTCCACACACTGCTCGGCGCGGTGCGCCTGTTTGGCGGCGGGTTCCGCCGCATGGTTTTTGTTCAGATCGGCATTCTCGACGCCGGCAACTTCAAGGGAGCGGACGAGATCGACCGGCTGCGCGCGCACGTGAAGCGCGAGGCGGGCCGGTACGTGGATTTCGTGCAGTCCCGGGGCGGCGTGGCGGAGGCGGTGACTGCGGTGGGCCATGAGGTGCTCGATGAGCTGGGCAAACTGGTGCCCGACCTGACGGAACGGAATGCGAACGTGGTCTTCTTCACGGGCCAGCTCGTGTTCGAGCGGGAGACCTTCCTCACGCGCTGGCTGCACAATTACACGGCATTCGCCCTGCAGCGACGGCTGTTCCTGCGCGGCCTTCCGTGCGCCATCGTGCCCATCCGGGTATTGGAGTCGATCGACACCGCCGCGCCGTTTTCAGTGTGAGGTCCTGACGCTTTTTGAGTCTGGAGGGCTTGCGTGGAAACCCGAAGCGGCGCAAGATGCCCGTATCATGAGCACAGAAGAACCCGTTGCCGGACCGGAATCCGGGAAGCGTCGTCTGATTGCGAACGCCCTGCTCGCGGTCGTTTGGATCTATGTTGCGATGATCTGGCTCCTGGCCATGGACCAGCAGTTCCACTGGGGCATTTTCTAGCGCCCCGTCGGAACGCGGCAAGTCCCCGGCCTCCGGCGGCGGCGGCCCCGCCGTTTGACAGATCGGCGGGGAGACGTTTAATCTATCTTTTCAACATGCCCTACACTGAAGACCGCGCCCGTTGGTTCGAAGGGCAGGGATTGTGGCAGCATCTTCCGGAATCCGAGTGGCGGGATTGGAGCTGGCAGTTGAAGAATCGCCTCACAAGCGCGGCCCAGCTGGAGCAGTTCATGACGCTCACTCCGGAGGAAAAGGAGGGCTTTCGGTTTGCCGGCAGCAAGCTGGCGACCGCAATCACGCCCTATTTCTTCAACCTTGTCGACCGCAACGACCCTGATTGCCCGATCCGCCGGCAGGTCATCCCGCGCGGCGACGAGATGGTGGTCTCGGAAGAGGAGATGCCCGACTCCCTCGGGGAAGACGCACATTCGCCCGTGCCGGGGCTGGTGCACCGTTATCCCGACCGGGTCCTTTTCCTTGTGACCGACCGTTGTGCGGCCTATTGCCGCTATTGCACGCGCAGCAGGCTGGTCAGCAACGCCCAGGACTACAATTTCCATCCCGAATATGAGCGGGCGTTGCGCTACATCGAGGCGCATTCCGAGGTGCGGGATGTGTTGCTCAGCGGCGGCGATCCGCTGCTGCTCTCCGATCACAAACTCGACCATCTTCTGGGCCGGCTCCGCGCAATCAAGCACGTCGAATTCATCCGCATCGGATCGCGCATTCCCGTTTTTTTGCCCCAGCGCATCACGCCCGAATTGTGCGATGTGTTCAGAAAACACGGTCCGGTCTGGATGAGCATCCATGTCAACCACCCGAAGGAATGCACACAGGAGCTCAAGGATGCCTGCGAACGTCTGGCGTTCGCAGGGGTTCCGCTGGGCAATCAAAGCGTGCTGCTCCGGGGCGTGAATGATGATGCCGACGTCATGAAGGCGTTGGTGCATCGACTGCTGCGGATGCGGGTTCGGCCCTACTATCTGTACCAGATGGATCTGGTCACCGGCGGCTCACATTTCAAAGTCGATGTGCGCAAGGGCATCGAGATCATCCGCTCCCTCCGCGGCCACACGACGGGCTACGCGGTGCCCCAGTATGTCATCGACGCGCCGGGCGGCGGCGGGAAGGTGCCGATCAACCCGGAATACATCGAGCGAATCACTGACGACGAAGTTGTGTTCAAAAATTACGAGGGGAAAACTTTTCGGTACCCGCTCAAGGCGCCCCACAAGTCTTCCGTCCCGGCGGGAGACGCCCTGAAAGCGCCTGTATCGTGATATCGTAAGCTACTTAATACAAGTAACTTGCTGTTTTCGTCCTCTTGTGGTCTTCGAGGGCCGCGCGCGTTGGAATACCGAAAGTTGTTCACAAGATGTTTACTGAACTATTTTTCAACGTTTTCGCGCGTGGCGCGTCTATCCCCAGTGAAACAAGCTTCGTTCTGAAGAACGATCGTTGTTGTAGTTCTTACGGTTTGCTTGGTGTTAGGTCATGCAGGGCCGTCCTCAAAAAGGGCGGCCCTCATGATTTACAGGGGTCAAGGCACTGCCCTGTGCGCACCAGAAGGCGCTCGGACACCGTCGACTCCGAATCCCTGCGGCGGGCGGAGGGTATCGGGCGGGCCGTCAGGTCAGGCCGTGCCGTCTGCGATCCGCGAAAAGACCATCTTCCCACCGGCTGAAGGAAGGACGCTCGTGACTTCCACGGTAACCCGGCGTCCGAGATGGCTGCGTCCGGCGCCCACGACCACCATCGAGCCATCATCCATGAAGCCTACAGCCTGCCCCTCCTCCTTGCCCAGCTTGACCAGATCCACTTCAATCGTGTCGCCGACCATCAGTTCCTGATGAAGGGCTTGGGCGAGGTGGTTGAGGTTGAGCCACTGCACGCCGTGGAACTCCGCCATCTTCGCCAGATTGTAATCCATTGTAAGCAGCTTGGCGCGCAAGGATTGTGCCAGAAACACGAGCTTGGCGTCCACGTCCTGCCGTTTGCTCACATCGCTTTCGTTGATGCGCAGATCGAGGTTCTTGATCCTTCGCAGGTCGTTCAGGACGTCGAGGCCGCGGCGGCCGCGCGCCTGCCGCAGCGGGTCCGGCGAATCTGCGACATGCTGCAATTCGTCAAGCGTGAAGCGGGGGATCACAAGCGCCGCGTTGATGAAGCCCGCCGCGCAGACTTTTGCGACACGGCCGTCAATCAACGCGCTTGTGTCCACGACCACAAGAGGAACGTCCACTTCGTGGGGCACGAAGCGCACGTAAGGAATGACGAGATTGAATTCGTCCTTTCCGCGCAGGGCGATGACCGTCCCCAGATACGAACAGATCAGGAACAGGGCCAGGCGGAAAAGGTACACGGTCTCCGGGTCGTTGACCTTCGCGTATTCGAACAGCGGTGAGACGGAGATCAGAAATGAGATCAGCATGCCGATCGCGAGGCCGAAGGTGATCGCGGACAGCCCCCGGAGCGAGAAACCCTTGAGCAGGATGTCCACAAGGATCACCAGCGCTCCGATCAAGAGGCCGACGAGCGCAGCCCTCAGCCAATAGGCATCCCACTGTGGGATCGCGTAGCAGATCAGCCAACCGCTGGCGGAGCACAGGATGGCAAAGGCGAGACGGATTGGCAGAAGGGTCTTGTTCATCAGCTGAGGCGCGAAAACGTCGTCATCGGCAGGGCGTCGGTCGCCAGCAACCCGCCGATCAGGATGATTGTTCGCCTGCCGCCGGGCTTCTCGCGCGTCGCTTCATCCATGGGATTCATTCGACCACATGATCGGGGACATGACAACGCAATACTGTGATTCATGGCGGCGTGGCTCCCAGCCCGCATATCTCACAGCCTTCGCGATGACCGAGATCACTCATCTGCTGGCGGTTCCCATGGTGGCGGCAGTCAAGGGACATGCGGGGCTCGACAATCGATGGGGTGAACGTTTTGGTTGGAAGGATGTTTGAGCAACTCACCGTTCTGGCCCCGGGGTTGCTGGGTGGCTCGGTGGCCAAAGCCGCCCGCGCCCGCGGTCTGGCAAGACGCATCGTTCTCTGGTCGCGCCGGCCCGAGAATCGCGTGCGGCTGCAGGGTCAGCCGTGGTGCGACGAGGTCCGTGACACTCCGGAGGAGGCGGTCCGTGGGGCCAGCCTGGTCGTTCTTGCCGCTCCCGTGGAGAAGATCATCGCCCTGGCGCAAACCGTGGGACCGCGGCTGGACGCGGGAACGCTCGTCACGGATGTCGGAAGTGTGAAAGGGGAGATCGCCCGGCAGTGCCACGCAGCCATGCAGCCCGGAGTGCATTTTGTTGGCGCGCACCCCATGGCAGGTTCGGAAAAATCCGGCTGGGAGCATGCCACGGAATCGTTGTTTGAAGGACGGGCCTGTTTCGTCACACCGGTGGCCGCAACGGATGCGCGGGCGCTCGATGCGATCGTGCGATTCTGGCATGAGCTCGGCGCGGAGGTCACCACCCTCGATCCGGATGCGCATGACGAGATCGTGGCGCACATCAGCCATCTTCCGCAGGTCGTCGCGGCGAGCCTGTGCCATTTTCTTGCCCGGAAGGATCCGGCCTGGCGCAGTTTTGCCGGCGGCGGCTTGCGCGACACAACCCGGATCGGCGCAGGCGATCCGACGATGTGGATCGAGATCCTGCGGCAGAACCGCGACGAGGTGCTTCGGGCGCTGCGGCAGTTCCAGGACGAGCTGCAGGAATTTCAAACGGCCCTGGCCAACCGCGATTTTGTCGAGCTCCGCACGCGGCTCGAACGGGGCAAGGCCTATCGTGACGCCTTCCGGCCCTAGCCTCCCAGACGGGACCATGCAGCTGCTCAATCCCTGTCCCATCGTGCCGTTCACCCGGCCTGTGCGCGGCCGCGTGGTGCTCCCGGGATCAAAGAGCCTGACCAACCGCGCCCTGCTTCTGGCCGCCCTGTGCGACGGCCCGGTGACCCTGACCAACGCGTTGTTCAGCGAAGACACAGGGTTGATGATCACGGCGCTCAAGGTCCTCGGCATCGACGTGACGCCGGATTTCCGCGCCGGAAGCATCGACGTGGCGGGCCGGGGAGGGGCGGTTTCCTCGCAGTCTGCCGAGCTGTTTGTGGGAAATGCCGGCACGGCGGCGCGTTTTCTGACAGCGTTTTGTGCGGCGGCGCCGAGGGGCGTGTTTCATCTCGACGGCGCGCCGCAGATGCGGAAACGGCCGATGAAGGGGCTGATCGATGCGCTTCGCATGCTGGGCGCCGGAATCCGGTGTCTGGGCGAGGAGGGGTTTCTGCCGGTTGAAATCGAGGCTCATGGACTGGATGGCGGGGCGGTTAACCTTGATGCGAACGAGAGCAGTCAGATGCTGTCGGCGCTGCTCATGGTTGCGCCTCTGGCGAGGGCGCCCCTTGTCGTCACGCTGACCGGCGGGCTCCGCTGGCCGTTCGTGGAAATGACGGCGCGCCTGATGGAACAGTTCGGACAGCAGCCGGTGGAGCGGCGCGACGGGCAGACATTCTCGGTCGGCAACGCGACGCCTTACCGGCTGGCGGCGGGAACCTACGAGGTTGAACCCGACGCAACGGCCGCGAGTTACTTTCTCGCACTCCCGCTGGTCGCGGGCGGGTCCATCGAACTGGGCGGTCTGCGCGGTCCGGGCCTGGGGCTTCAGGGGGACACGCAGTTCGCAGCCGTGCTGGAGCGCACAGGATTGACGCTTTCCTCCAGGCAGAACCCGGCGTCGCTGCTGGGCGCCATCGAGGGCAATGCGGTGCGGCGCGGTGTGGCGCAGGATTTCAGCGGGTTTTCGGACACGTTCCTGACGCTGGCGGCGATCGCGCCCCTGCTCAACGGCCCCACGCACATCAGCGGCATCGCGCACACGCGCAGGCAGGAGACGGACCGCGTGGCCGGCGCGGCGTGCGAACTGCGCCGGCTGGGGCAGGAGGTTTTCGAGGAGGAGGATGCCCTCACGATTGTGCCGCGTCCGCTCAGATCCGACGTGGAGATCGAGACGTACGGCGATCACCGGTTCGCAATGAGCTTTGCCATCCTGGGCTGCCATGATCTCCGCGGCGACGGCCGCCCCTGGCTGTGGATCCGCAACCCCGGCTGCTGCGCGAAGACGTTCCCTGATTTCTTTGATGTCCTTGAGCTGGTCTGGAAGAACACACACCTCGGATCGTGAACACACCCGATTTCATCATTGTGGCCATCGATGGCGGCGCCGCTGCAGGCAAGTCGACAACCGCGGACGCGCTCAGCGAACGCTTCCATCTTCTCCATGTGGACACCGGTTCGTTCTACCGGGCCGTGACCGCTGAATTGCTCCGCCGCGGCGTGCGTCATGACGATCTGCCGGCGGTGCGCGCGGCGCTGGCCGGGATCAGGCTCGGAACGCGCGTCACCGGCCGGCGGGCCGGGATCGAGCTCGATGGCCGCGGCGTGGGGGACGAGATCCGCAGCAAGACGGTGAACGAGAATGTCTCCTTCTTTGCGGCGATCCCCGAAGTCAGGCAGGCGCTTTTCGCCTATCAGCGCGGCCAGGCGGACGAGGCCCGACGCCATGGATTTGACGGGCTTGTGATGGAGGGGCGCGACATCGGCTCCGTGATTTTCCCGGACGCCGATTTCCGCTTCTTCTTGCAGGCGGATCCGCTTGAACGGGCCCGCCGGCGGGTCGCCGAGGGACAGCAGGACGCGATTCTCGAACGCGACCGGATCGACTCCTCGCGGAAGACCGCGCCGCTCACTTGTCCTCCCGGGGCTGTGGCAGTCGACAGCACCCATCTGACCCGGGAAGAAGTGGTCGCGCGCCTGGCAACGCTGATCGAGTCCCGCCTTAACCGCCCATGAATCTTGATTTTCCCCAGGTCGGGATGGAGTTTGCCTACGGATTTTTCCATTACGGGATGGGAGTGCTTTGCGACATCAATTTCCGCATCGCAGTGAGCGGCGGCGAAAATCTCCCGAGACATGGCGGGTTCATAGTCGCAGCGAACCATGCCAGTCTGCTGGATCCGCCGATTGTGGGCGCGCAGTTGTTGCGGCAGACGGCGGCGTTTGCCCGCAAGACACTTTGGAAGGGAAACATCGCCAGCTGGTGGCTGGATGCGGTCAGGGTCATTCCAGTGGATCGCGACGGCGGTTCCGATGTCGGCGCGATACGACGCGTCCTCCAGGTTCTCAAGCAGGACCAGGGGATCATTCTTTTCCCCGAGGGCACGCGGACCCCGACCGGACAACTGCAACAGGCGAAGTCCGGCGTCGGCCTCATGGCCTGCCGCACGGGCGTTCCGGTCGTGCCGGCCCGCATCTTCGGCTCGTTCGAGGCGCTGGGCCGAAACCGGCCGTTACGGCTCGGCACGAAGGTCTCGGTGGTGTTCGGGCGCCCCCTGTTGGCCTCCGATTACGACGATCGGTCGGAGGGAAAGGAACGTTACCAGCACGCTTCTGATCGCGTAATGTCCGCGATCGCCGCGCTCGAATTCCCGCGGCCCAAGGTGATTTAGCCCGGTTATTTTTGGAGACGCGACGCCCCCCGTCGCGCCTCAAGCCTCTCTCCTTGGCGATGGGCGCCGGCGAGTGGAAACCAAACGCGACGTCCGCCCCCGTTCAGCGCCTCGTCCCGGCCGCGAGATCGCCGGCGACTTCGCCCAGACGGGCGGTGATCCTGGCGGTGTCGCCAAGGTTCTCCTTGATGCAATTGACGAGTGCGCTTCCGACGACAACGCCGTCCGCGCTCCGCGCGACCTGGGCGACCTGCTCGCGCTTCGAGATGCCGAAGCCGACGACGACCGGAAGCGTCGTGTGCGCCCTGATCCGCGCCACGGCCTCGGGAATGCCTCCGGCCATCTCCGTGCGAACCCCGGTGACGCCTTCACGGGACACGTAATAGATGAAGCCGGTGGCAGCCGCGGCGATCTTTGGAATCCGCGAGTCGGGCGTGGTCGGCGCCACGATGAAGACCGTCTTCAGGTCGTGGGCCTTGCCGGCCGCAAGCACCTCGCCGGCCTCCTCAGGGGGCAGGTCGAGGGTAAGAATGCCATCGACGCCTGCGGCCTTGGCGGCGCTTATGTACGCGTCGACGCCATGGGTGAAGACCAGGTTGTAATACGTGTAAAATACGATCGGCGTGTCGGGGTGGTCGGACCGCAGCGCGCGCACAAGCTCGAACACGCGTGCGGACGTCATGCCCGCCGCAAGCGCGCGTTGGGCCGCTAGCTGGTTGGTCAGTCCATCCGCGAGAGGATCCGAAAACGGAACGCCCAGCTCAAGGAGGTCGACGCCGTTTGCGAGCACGGTGCGGCATGCTGCGAGCGATGTGTCAAAATCGGGATCGCCTGCGCAAAGATAGGCGACAAACGCCGCGCGGTTCTCGGCGCGGGCGCGGGCAAAGGCACTGGCAATGCGGTCCATACGAAGGGGAGAAAGTCGAAGTTTCAGCTTCGAAGGTCGAGACGAAAACGAGCGGCAGGGGGTCAGGCCAGATTGTAGGAGCTTGCTTGCAAGCGACGCTCCCGCGGGTCGCCTGTAAACAGGCTCCTACATCGGGATCCTTTGGCGGGAGAGAACCAAACCCCCGACGGGTGGCTAATTCAGCGTGAACTCCACCATGACGGGGCGGTGATCGGAGAGATTGCACCGGACCACAGTGCAGTGGAGGACGTGGCATTCCGGCGGGAGGAAGATGAAGTCCAGGGCGCGCCGCGGCCACGGCGAGGGAAACGTGCGGATGCCCTCCGGCGGATGGAGCGTGTAGTGGCCCTGCAGCGAAAAGTACTGGAACAGGGAGGCAGTCGCATCGAGCCGGTGCGAAGGGTTGTTCATGTCGCCGCACAGAATGGGCTCGGCGGCCCAGTGCTGCTGCCGGAGTTCGCGCTTCGCGTTGAGGAACTCCATCAGCTGGTTGACCTGGCGGAAACGGTGCGCCTTCGAGCGGTAGTGCAGATGAAGGTTGACGAGGGGAAGCAGGTGCCCGCGGGCGTTGATTTCGGCGTACAGAAACCCCTTTTCGCCGATCTTGTGGGTGCCGAATGTCACGTTCTCCCACGAGACGATGGGATGGCGCGAAAGGATGGCGTTGCCGTAGTTCAGCTGGTA